>CAYTSF010000147.1:0-7999 GCA_964440335.1 uncultured Leptospirales bacterium | reverse complement strand
CGTATAATTTTTTTCGCAGCATTCATGGCTGCATCAGTCAACTCCTACGCCGGGGAGAACAGCCCGGCCAGGGACATCGTGTTTTTCCCGGTCTACACAGGTAATCCGGTGGGGGATGTTATACTCAAGGCCACGGCTGACAGGCTTTCTGACGCATGCGCCGCTGCCGGCAGGTTTGTTCCTGTTGAGTACAACCTTGTGCAGAGCGCATTCAGGACTGCCGATGGAAAGGAGAGGTACGAGCTTTACAAAAACGCGGCCGCGAAGATGGACGCGGGCTCGTACGTGGTAATAACGATTTTTTCCGAAGGGAAGGGGTTCAGGGTGAAGGTGGAATTTTTTGCACTTTCAGATGAGCTGAAAAGGGAGGAGTTTGAATACTCGGTCTATGCCTCTGCCGCGGAGAACATTCCCCTCAAGGCGGCCAGGGAGTTTTATCATAAAATTGCGAAAATGCCCCTCTACGCCAGGGTTCTTGAGGTCAGGCCTGACGGCACATTCATTCTCGGCGCGGGGCAGTGGCATGGAGTTAAGGAGGGCATATACGATACTGACAACGGCGACATGGGGCTGACCGGTGTATCGCGCTATACGTCAAGGACAAAGGGAGTTTCCCTGGAAGAGGGAGATTATATTGCCATATACACCTACAATGAAAACGAAAAGTATATCTCCGCCATCGAGGAGCAGATCCTTGAAAATACCATAAGGCGTTACGGGACAGATGAGCTGCTTGATAAACGCAAGGGCGGGGTCAGGGAACTTTTCCTGGCTACATGCCTTGTAAACCAGGGGGCCAGTTTCTGCGTGCCCGGATACGGCTCGTACCTCTCAATGGAATACCTGGGCATAGAAAATGCCGAACCTGACAAGGGTGTCATTACCCTGACGCTGACCCTCACTACCGGCCATTTAATCCTGCCGTCGTGCATGACCTGGTTTGACATAAACTTTTTCCCATGGGAGATGGACAGCGACAAGACGAAGAGCATGCAGCGGTTCCAGTACTTTTTGTGGGCAACGATTCCCGTTACCTTCACCGTGTCCTATTACAGCCAGCTCGCTGACCAGTACAGGCAGAAGGGCCTGCTGCCGCCGGTATTTGAGGAGTACAACATAACGGCGCTTATACTCTCCACTTTCATTCCTGGCGGGGGTCTTTTTTACAAGGGTTACAGCGCATCGGGCTGGGGCTTATATTTTTCAGAGATGTCCCTTGCTGGCTGCGCCGTTTACCTCTGGGGCAGCGACAGCGGCATGTACTGCGCCGCCGGGTTTGCCCTTGTGAAGGCTGTTGATCTCCTGGCGGCGCTCATCCTCGATCCCTCATACGAGGTCTTCGAGAAGGAGCTGGCGCGGCAGGAGGAGGATGTGACTTTTGCTGCGGGATTTGTTCCGTCAGAAGACGGCTCGGTAGAGATGGTCATGAGCCTGTCGAAACACTTTTAGCCCTGTTCCCTGAAAAAAAGAAAACCGAAAGAAAGAATATGTATGACGCGATTGCCGGTACCGTGAGTACAGGGTAGAACTTCGCGAGCGGGGCCAGTATGAGTATGACCCCCCAGTGAAAGAATATGGCCTTCCCGGTGTTCAGCATTATGGGGAAGTCGTTCCACCTGATTATTACCATCATGCCCGTAAGGTTCCATCCATATAACGAGTAGAAGGCGTGCATCCTCAGAACGATTTTATTGTAGAATTCATACGACGGGTTCTTCTTCAGAATTATGTAAAGGATGCCCGTAAGCGCGGTGAAAAGCAGAAAGTATATGGCAGAGACAAGAAAAAACTTCTGCTGCATTATCCTTCCGTATTTGAAGAACATGATGAAGATGCAGAGCACCGTTATAAAAAGAAATACCGAAATGAATATCTCGCCGGTAAACGATTCCATGATTATGAAGAGGAAAAATACTATTACCCCGCCGCATATTGACCAGAAGAAAAGGTGCTCAAGCACCAGTACCGGCCATGAATCGATCTTCCTGAGTATGCCGAAAATTATCGACATGGTGATGAGCGATACAGGGAACGAGAAGCCCAGGAAAAATACGTCAAGTGTGAGCTTCTCGAAGTGGAAGAGCCTGAAGTAGACATCGTTCAGGATGACAAAGGACGAAAGGAGCAGGCCTATTACAAGGCATAAAAGCGACGCGTTGTGGAACTTGGAGGATGTGTCCTCCCTTGACCTGAAAAAAATGAAAGGGAAGAACCCGAACCTCTCCCTGCGGAAGAGTTCAACAATGACCGCAAGAATTACGGCAACCGATGCTGCGGGAATATACATTTTGAAAAAAGCAAGGAATGCATAAACGATGCTCATGATAAAAAAAATCCATGCCTTCGCGCCCGGTACAGGTTTCCCTCCTGTTAAATAGAGTATTGTGAATCCGCCGCTTGTCAGGTTGAAGAGAAATATGTGCAGGCGCTCGAAGTTCATGTTTATGAACCTGTCCATGAACCCGAATATAAAGGCTGCTGTCATTGTGGTGAAAAGGAGTATCCTGAACGCACGCATCCCCTTGTCCATAATTCCCCCTGGATATTAATCGTTGAAAAAGGCCCTGTAGAGCAGGTACGCAGAGTAGACGTCTGACTTGGACGTAACCTCGCAGACCGAATGCATGCCAAGAACGCATGGCCCGGCATCAACGCAGTCCATGCCATACCTTGACATGAGCATGGCGATTGTGCCGCCGCCGCCGATGTCAATTTTACCAAGTTCGCCCGTCTGCCAGGGAACTTTGTTTTTATCAGCCAGTGCCCTGATGTACTGCATGTACTCGGCGTGTGCGTCGTTGGTGTTGTACTTTCCGCCGCCGCCGCCGTACTTCTCGATCGAAACGCCTTTGCCCAGGTATGAGACGTTCTGCGGGTCATTTACCGATGCGTGGGTGGGGTCCATGGCTGTTGTGACGTCAGCGGAGATCGCGTTTGATTTTTCAAGCACCGCGAAGGCGGACTGCCCTGACCCGCAGAGCTTCAGGTATTCGCGGGTAAAGTGCAGCAGCACGAAACTCTCGGCTCCGGTGTTGCCCCATGAACCGGTCTCCTCCTTGTCTGTAAAGAAGGCAACAGCCGTATGTGGAGGATTCTTGACTGATGTTATGGCCTTGAGCGAAGTGAAGGCGCACACGCGGTCGTCCTGGCCGTAGGCGCCGACTATGCCCCGGTCAAAGCCTATGTCTACAGGTTTCTGCGCCGGGACAAATTCAAGTTCAGCGCAGATGAAGTCCTCCTCAACAAGGCCGTAGGTGTCATAAAGGTACTTGAGAACATTGAACTTGATCTTATCTTTGATCTCCTTGTCGTTTACCGGTATATGGCCGCAGATGATGTTCAGGTCTTCACCCTCAATAAGTTTGGTGCCGTCCTTTTTCATCTGCTCCTTGGCAAGGTGGGGCAAAAGGTCGGGTATGATAAATTTGGGCTCATCGTGCTCTGAGCCTATGTGTATCTCGACCTCTGCGCCTGATTTTGTGAATGCAATGCCGTGGACTTCCAGCGGCGTGTTGACCCAGTGGAATTTTTTTATGCCGCCGTAATAATGGGACTGCAGCAGTGCCAGCTCGGAGCCCTGGTAGAGCGGATTCGGTTTCAGGTCAAGGCGCGGCGAGTCGATGTGCGATCCCACAAGCCTGAACTTTTCTATCTGTTCCCCTACAATGAAGGCTGTGATGGTCTTGTTCCTGAAAACCCTGTACCCCCTGTCGCCTTTTTTCAGGGACTTGAATTTTTCCATGTTTTTAAAACCGGACTTTTCAAGGACCGCTATAATATTCTGCGCGCAGAGGCGTTCAGTTTTGGATGATCCGATAAATTTTTTGTATTCCTCCGCAAATGCCATGACCTCATGCATCTCCTTTTCGGAGTATTCGGTCCATGTGCTCTCCTTCTTCAAAAACATGAGCTCTTCGAGTTTTTTATTTTTCGATTTTTTTTCCTCTTTTTTTACCATTTAAGTTCTCCCTGGGCAGTTCTCTTTATTTTTCCATTTTCTGTGATTCAGTCAAAAGGACAGTATTAATATAATCATCATCGCCAGATATATTCAGCCTATCAAATACTTTTTTTACCATTTAATATTTCTTCTTTAATAATAATGCGCATGTAACCGATCTATATTATAATACCCTTTTTCCCGGAGAACCTATGCATGTAAGGGAGACTAACAGCGTAATGCTGCCAGACAGGATGAGGGACCCGTACACCTTTGAGAATATCATATCGATGCATGAGGATATTCTCAGGGCCGGAGCTGTTGACCTGTCGCGCGTGGGATTCATCGAACCCTATTCAATGGTCTCCCTTTTACTCATGGGGAGGAGTTTTCTGCGCCAGAAGGGGGAGAAGCTTAAACTGGTCAATATACCGGTGCACCTGAACCAGTACCTCCAGAGAATGGACTTTAACAAGGAGGGTATCTTTGACATACCCGAACCGGTAAACAGCAGCCTCATGCTCCGCCGCAGCCCGGCAAGCAGCAGGCTAATCGAGATCACGGGAATCCCTAACAAGGAGAGGCTCGGAGTAAACGTAATAGCAAACGTCCTGGCCCTGTTCAGGAAACGTGCGCCCGGCATACTCAAGTACTGGATGAACGAATCGGCCGTGGATTATTTCGTCACAGTAATCTCGGAGCTGTGCCAGAACATTTTTGAGCACAGCCTGGACACGGGGTACCTGGCGATGCAGACATACAAAGCCGGCAATGAGAACATCGCGCGGCTTGTAATTTCGGATTCGGGCATCGGTATAATGAAGAGCTTCGGCGGCAGGCCTGACGTGATCTACGGTTCAGGGGCGGAGCTCATCGAGATGGCAATAACCAGTCCCATCTCAAGCAAGAGGGAGTTCGGCTACGGGCTCTGCCAGGTAAACTCCATAGTCGAGAGGCTGAGCGGAGCGCTTTTTATCAGGTCAGAGGGTTCATCGGTAACGGCGCTGTATAACAAGAAAGAGAAAACAGGAAAGTTCATGTTTCACAGGAACGGGCTTGCCCATTTCGACGGCACACAGATTTCAATATCGCTTTCAGCATAGGAGTTTTATCAATGGTGGTCGACATATCAAAGATCGCGAAGGGATGCAAGATCAAGCTCCCTGACCTTGTCACAAGGCCCGTGGGGAGAAAACTCTATGCCGCGGTAAATGAAAAGCTTGCATTCACTGGAAAGGGCGAAACAGTTATACTCGACTTCACCGGCATCAAGGTTGTGGACTCCTCCTGCATAGACGAACTGCTTGTAAAACTCATAAATGACTCGGTTTTAATGGATTTTTACATCAAGCTGCGGAATATATCCCCCATAACCGAAATAAATATTGACTCTGTTTTCAGTTCGTATTCAAATTATAAAGAGAACCGCATTGCAGTTATTCGCGATGAAATTGGAAGAAACAACAAGTTTTATATCGGGCCGCTTACTGAAGCGGAGAGGGACGTTATCGATTACCTGAGGATCAACCACAGGGCCAATGTTGAGGATCTTGCGTCTTTTTCCGGTATGGACAGGACCGGGGCTGCAGCGCTGGTTGACGGGCTTTCAGCCATAAGGGTTGTGAAAAGGGATGACAGGGATTTTATTTCGATCTGAAAATTATGGGACCGGCAAAAGGTAAAAAAGATACAACGGTAAAGGACGACAGCCTTTTTGGACTCCTTTTGTCATACAAGTCGTTCAATACATATATCCGGGTCATGGAGAGCCGGGAGAAGTCAGAGATGGCAGTTATCATTACAGGTAATCCCGCCAGCTGGAAGCATATACCTCCAGGCGAACTGGCCGACTTCAGGCAGGTGAAGAGGCTTGAAATCGGAACTGACAGGCTTTTTATCAAGTACATACTGCCCGAGCAGATACTAAAGGTCTACGGGCCCTTTGCCGGTATAAAAATAGCGGCTGATAAAATGCAGATTGACAATATGCTTCACGACAGGGGATACTATATTATAAAAACATCATCCAGGCAGAGCGCCAAGGTATTCAGCTGGGTAAAAAAAATGGTCGGTCTTTCGCCTCAGAGAAAATATGAGATTCATGAAATATGCATAGCAGAAACGCAGGGATAATCAATGGACCAGCAAGGTGACAAATTAAGCGAAAAAGCCAAAAGGATAGAAATATCCCTCAAGTATACCGGCGGCGACATGGAAAAGGCCAAGCTCATGGCCTCGGGCAAGATGCAGGATGTCACTGTAATCAAGGGGAAGTTCGTTATTGCGGACAAGAACTGTTCAGGGCTTGTGCTGGCCTTCATCAACCTCATGAGTGAATACATTTCATCCATAAGAATAGTGATGTCGGGTAATACGAGTATTTTCTCAAGCGTACGGATTTTTGATACGTGGAAGAGCCTGCACAAAAATCTTGTTGCCTACGAGGCAGCAGACGATGCTCAGGACGCAGGCAAACTCGTCGGGGACCTCCTTGACGGGTTCATAAAAACAGACATATTCCCCGATGTGCAGAACAAGAACCTGGATTTTTTATCTGTGGCAATCCAGGACATGATAAAGGCGAGCTTCGGGTCCGATAAGATCAAGTGCCAGTTTGACCTTGAACAGACATCCTCCCTGGATGTTGAACTCGCGGGCATAAGTATAATGTTACCTGGACAGCCCGAGGAACAGGCCGAGGCCCAGCCGCAGGCTGCTGTCATGAAACCGGTGGCTGAGACCCCCTTCCAGAAGAAGCTCGAGGAGCTTGAATCGAAGGCCACCTACATAGTTGAGGGATGCTGTGTGCTCTCGCCGGTAAAGGGCAAGCACATCAACGAGATTAACGCGGGCGAGAGGATATACGTTGTCCTCTCTTCCAGGGACGCAATGTCAGACAAGATCATTGACGCGTACAAGGCCAGGGGGGATGACGGCCAGCCCCTGCCCATAGTCGGACGTGTTGTTGAGAAGGTCCCTAACGAGGAGGGAAAGGGATGCATAATGTATGTCCTCGTTGCCAAGGGTATCTATGCCAAGATTATCGAAGAGGAGAGCGTCAAGATACAGACCGAGATGACCAAGGCGGTCATGTCAGGCGAAGACGCAGGCGAAGGGGAGCCCTATAAAAACAAGGCATTTAACATATTCATATACGTGCTGTTTTTTCTTCTCGTAGGCGCAATAATAACAATTCTTGTAATGATTTGATGCGCAGATTATGAGGGACCTCTGCCGCTGCGTGGCTTATGTTCTCATACTCATAAATTTTTCCTCACCGGTTTTTCCGCAGATGCCTGACTGGTTCTTTTTCAGGGACAAGGACGGCAACGTCTACTTTTACGACCGCGGTTTCCGCATACGCATAACAGATGAAAGGCCATTCGACTATGATCCCGTCACAATTGAAGGGGCTGATTACTATTTCAATTCAGCCCTTGAGCTGCTCCATGAAGGGAAACTGGAGCAGGCGCTTTTCTATTTCAAGTCAATAAGGCTGCTCAGGTCTGACAACTCAAGGGTAATACGTGTCATGTCGGACTCGACGAGATGGATCAACAGGCTCTACATGAAGGAGGGCGACAGGTTTACCGATGCTGACCGCAAGAGCACCCTGCTGCTGGCAAAAAACGGCAGTGTCTACGAGATGGTGAATGAAAAGCTTTTTTATAAAATGGAACTGGGTTTCAGGCCCTGGATACTGCGCACTGAGTGGAGGAAAAGGGACAGCGAGTACGGACTCAGGTTCGGGGTCAACACAGGCGCAGGGGACGGAGAGGACGGCTACGATTACATGACAGGCATCGAGAGCAGGATTTACAAATACCCGGTGGAGACCGTTGATGAGGCAGAGAACATCTTCAGGTTTGAAACCGGCCCGGACGCAGCTGTGAGGCAGGAACTGCTGCGGGCCGGGGACAGAATCATATATACATTTGACTACGGAGACGGATCAACTCTCTGCGGGGTAGAGGGCATATACCTGAACAGAAACATGATACACCTGGCGCGCAGCATATGTCACGTCAACCTGAAGGGGCAGATCTATGAAGAGATGAA
>CAYTSF010000146.1:0-8038 GCA_964440335.1 uncultured Leptospirales bacterium | reverse complement strand
CCCTCATAGAACTCGCATCGCTGTCACCTTCATCTTTCAACCTTCAGCCATGGGAGGTCATTGCGGTCATTGAACCTGCCAGGAAAAAGATCCTGCGCGAGTGCGCGTTCAACCAGCCCAAGGTAGAAGATGCGGCTGTAACATTTATCATCATTGCCAATCCCGGCGCAGTGGAGCAGAACATCGACACTATCCTGGCAAAACAGGTCGAGGCCGGGACATTAAAGCAGGAGAGCGTTGAATCGACAAAGCAGATGCCATTTAAAATGTACGGCGAACGCGACAGCCTTACCAGGAAAATTTTTGCCGTAAAAAACGCATCGCTCTTTGCCATGACGCTCATGATCGCCGCAAAGGGCCTGGGGCTTGAAAGCCACCCCATGGACGGGTTCAACAGCGACAGGCTCAAAAAGGAATTCGGCATACCTGAAGAGATGATAGTCCCCATGATAATAGCCGCTGGATACCCTGCGCCTGATCTTAAACTATACCCCAGGGCATACAGGCATCCCGCATCAGAGTTTATGCGCATCAACACTTTCTGAAAAAAATCCGGGCGGGCTGACACTTCTCAGAAATCAAAAGAGAGCGCCAATCGTGTTTGACTTTTATACCCTCTATTGCTATGTAGTCCCTAAATCCATGACATGCGGCAGGCTGAAGGACTGATCCGCTGTCAATGGTGAAAAAGAAAATCCGGAGGAGAATAATGAAACGAATTCTCAGCATATTTTTTATTGTATCGCTTGCGTCATTTCTCATGGCAGGATGCGGAAGCCTGGGAGACATAGCATATGACGCGTACAACACGGGCAAGTCACTGGACGATGACAGCGGCAGTTCAGACGACAGCAGCTATGATGACGACACATCATCAAAATCGAACAAAAAGAAAAAGGACTACGGTGAATCCAACGATTCATCCGATGAACACTTCATCCAGGCAGACGACTATTTCATTTCAAAGGACGCGTTCAAAAGCCAGGCATGGATATATGTTGACCTTGCCAAGATGACAGAACAGCCTTCATCAAAAACAAAGAACGAAGGCAAGTTCATGGTTGTACGTGACGGCAGGGAGGAATGGACAAAGTACTACTGGAAGACTCGCATTGCCACAAAGAGCGACATCAAGCTGGGCGCTGTGGTAATTATTTTTGAAGGCACCAACGAGGATGGTGTATACCAGGCACCGGAAGACAAGTCCCAGGCCCGCAGCTATTCATGGTTCATGGCAAAGATAACAGATACATCGGACCTTCACAAAGGCTATGTTACAGTATCAGGCGGCTACAAGGCGAGCATTGAAAACCTGAGGATTGCCACCAAGTAACGTAAACTTCATGCCACTTTTAAAAAGCCCCTCGCAAAGGGGCTTTTTAAATTTATACCCGCTAAAAAATTTATAAAAATCCCCCGCTATTGACCTGGATCAAGGCATGCATTTTTATCATGTGCTACACTCCATTTATCATTAAATGAATATTTTACGGAGGAAACACATGGGCATGTTCTGTTACCAGTGCCAGGAGACATCAAGAAACACAGGCTGCGAGATCAGGGGCGTCTGCGGCAAGCAGGAGAGTACGGCAGTACTGCAGGACCTTTTACTTTTCAGCCTTAAAGGCATCGCATCGTTATGTGAAATTAAATCCGCTAAGGGGGCCGATATATCAAAAGAGGCAATGCTCATCTGCGACGGCCTCTTTGCGTCAATCACAAACGCCAACTTTGACGACGCCAGGATCACATCGCTCATCAACCAGTCGGTCAGCATGAAGAAGGAGCTCATTGAATCACTGGGAAGCGATGCGCAGAAGCTGTCTGCGGAAGCATTATGGACAAACAGCGATGGCGTACCACTTGCGGTGAAGGGTTCAAAGGTCGGAGTACTTGCTACTGAGAATGAAGACGTGAGGTCACTCCGCGAGCTTCTGGTTTACGGCCTCAAGGGTGTTGCTGCCTACGCTCACCACGCATTTGTTCTCGGCTATAGCGACGATGACGTGTTCAGTTTTATGGTGGAGGGGCTCGCTTCGACCATGAAAGACCTGCCGGTGGATGAGATGATCGGCCTGGTGATGAAGTGCGGAGAGACTGCTGTGAAGGTCATGGCTCTTCTTGACAAGGCAAACACGACAAGTTACGGCAATCCTGAACTGACAAAGGTTAACATAGGCGTGCGGTCCAACCCGGGCATACTGATTTCGGGACACGATTTAAAGGACATGGAGCAGCTACTGAAGCAGACAGAGGGTACGGGCGTGGATGTATACACGCACAGCGAGATGCTCCCTGCCAACTATTACCCGGCGTTCAAGAAGTACAGCCAGTTTGTGGGTAACTATGGCAATGCATGGTGGAAGCAGGATAAGGAGTTCGCGTCATTCAACGGGCCGATTCTCATGACAACTAACTGCATCACACCTGTGAAGGATGAGTACAGGGACCGTATATTTACAACAGGAATGGCAGGTTATCCGGGAGTGAAGCACATAACATCAAAGAGTGACGGCACCAAAGACTTTTCGGAAGTAATCGCACTTGCAAAGAAGTGCCAGCCGCCCCTTGAAATTGAGAAGGGCGAGATTGTCGGCGGGTTTGCCCACGCGCAGGTCTTCGCACTCGCAGACAAGGTAGTTGAAGCGGTGAAGAACGGTGCAATCAAACGCTTTGTCGTAATGGCCGGTTGCGACGGAAGGATGAAGTCAAGGGAATACTTCACTGATCTGGCAGAGAACCTTCCGGAAGATGTGGTGATACTCACTGCAGGCTGCGCCAAGTACAGGTACAACAAGCTGCAGCTGGGGGACATCGGCGGGATACCCAGGGTGCTGGACGCCGGTCAGTGCAACGACTCATACTCACTTGCTGTGATCGCGCTGAAGCTGAAGGAGATCTTCGGACTCGAAGACATAAACGAACTGCCTCTCTCATTTGACCTTGGCTGGTATGAACAGAAGGCTGTTGCCGTACTCCTCGCGCTCCTGTACCTTGGCGTGAAAAACATAAAACTGGGGCCAACAGTTCCGGCGTTCCTTTCACCCGCTGTCCTTAACGTACTGGTTGAAAAGTTCGGGATCGCACCGATTACTGATGTAAAGTCTGACATTGCAACAATGATGGCAGGAAAATAACAAGGTGCTTCTATAAATAATGCCGGAGCGGTTCATTACACCGCTCCGGCATCAGCAAGTGCATAACCGGACATCTATGTCATTAAAATCAAAAAACAAGTTGACAACATGTCATTTTTAAAATACCTTTAAAACATGAAAACATTAACAGTTGCCAACCTCAAGGCGGATTTCTCGAATGTAATGGATGAAGTCAGACGCGGAGAGGAGATAATTATTGAGTATGGTAAAAAGCGCGAAAAAGTTGCAGTGATAATACCATACAGAAAGTACAATATAAAAAAAAGAAAGCTGGGCATTCTCAAGGGCAAGGCTTCATTTTCCGCCGGTGAAGATTTTAAAATGACAGACGAAGAGTTATTGTCGCTGTGAAAATAATCATAGACACCAATATTCTCCTCTTTGTTCTTTTTGATGATTCGAGGCTCTCTGTTCGCGAAAAAGAAGTTATTGAAAACACATCGAATGAAATTATTATCAGCAGTATCTCATTGTTTGAAATAAGTCTTAAATATTCTATAAACAAACTGAAACTGGAAAAAATAACACCTGACAAACTTCCGGATATACTGATTAAATCCGGTTACTATATTGAGGATATTGACTACATCACATTCTCCACCTATTACAAACTACCGGCGGGAATACATAAAGATCCTTTTGACAGGATACTGATATGGGAAGCCATACGGAAAGGTTATCACCTGCTTTCAAAAGACAGGGAATCTCAGAATTACGAAAAGTACGGCCTCAAGGTCGTTAAATAGCAGAGTTCAGCCATATAAACTATCATCTCCTGATATTCAGATTTTTTCTTGATACAATAATACCGTCAGATTTATACTTTATAATTGACAGGAACAGCGCCCTCATCCTGTTATTAGCTAACATCGAATGTAAAACAACTCCGTTCATATTACAGCACCATATTCCCTGTGGAGAGGGTGCGCCAAATTCGGGGTGAGGTCCTATGAAGATACGCATAACATCCCTTGGCTGCCGCCTTAACCAGTCCGAAATCGAGTCAGTCTCCACCGCGTTACAGGAGGCCGGACACACTGTTGTCTTTACAGGGACTGCCGACATATACATAATAAATTCATGCGCTGTTACCGCGCGCAGCGAACGCAAAGCCCGCCAGCTCATATACCGAGCCATGGAACTCTGCGGCGACAGCAACCCCGGCCGCATCATAGTGACCGGCTGCGCTGGCGACGAGATCAGGCATGACCGCAACATCACCTATGTTTCCAATGACCGCAAGTACCTGATCCCCGAACTTGTCGCAGGCATGGAAAAGCGCGACATTGAACTTCATGCGCCATCACGGTTCGCATTCGTCGCGCCCGTCAGGTGTTCGACTAACAGGGTCAACCTGAAAATCCAGGACGGCTGCGACAACTACTGCTCGTACTGCATCATACCGCAGATGCGGGGAGCGCCTGTGAGCAGGCCTGCAACAGATATACTCGCGGAGTTCAGGGAGCTGCTGGACCACGGCTACAAAGAGGTAATACTCACCGGCGTAAACATAGGCAAGTACAGCGATGCAGGGAGCGGCCTCGGTTCACTGGTGGAGAAGGTCCTTGAAACAACAGGGGAGTTCAGACTGCACCTCACATCCCTTGACCCTGAGGCCGCGACAAATCGGCTTACATCGCTCTTTGCACACCCGAAAATGGTGAAGCACCTGCACCTGTCGCTCCAGAGCGGCAGCGACACAGTGCTTAAACGCATGAACAGGCCATATAACAGCTCAATGTATATGAACGCAGTTACAAGCCTGAAAAAAGTTGACTCCCTCTTTAATTTTACTACTGATATAATTGTGGGTTTTCCGGGCGAGACAGACGCTGAGTTCGAAGAGACTGTCCGGCTTGTACAGGACGTGCCGTTTTCACATGTGCACACCTTCAGGTACTCGCCGCGTCCGGGCACTGCCGCGGCACAGATGACTGACGCTGTACATGAATCCGTAAAAACAGAGCGGAGTGAAAGGATAATAAAACTTTACATGCAGCAGAAAAAAATATATTATGCAAAGTTCAACGGAATGACAGGTACCATGCTCACAGAAAAGGTGCGCGACGGCATGACAACCGGCTTCAACGAGTACTATGTGCCGGTTGTCATTGATGAGAAGCCGGGAAGGAATAAATTTATCCGCGTGATTACATTTCCGGACGCATCGGGGCTCAAGCTCCACGGCAGGATTGCAGCGGTATAATGAAAGGGGGGTATTTATGAAAACAGCTTTATTTGCAGGTGCGGCCTTCGTCATATTTTTTTTATCACTATTCAGCAGCATCATAGCACTTCTCTCATTAGTCAGCGGATGGAGAAGACTCAGCGCCACCTCGCCCGCCCCTGGAACATCAGAACCGGGAGCGCCCGTATACAGGTTCCAGAACCTGGTGCTTGGCGTAGTGCGATACAACAGGTGCGTTGACATTACCTTCACTTCAGCGGGAATAATCTTTTCACCCATGTGGCCTTTCAGTTTCATGCACAGGCCATTTATTATCCGCTACGACAGGATCAGCAATATCAGGAATGGCAGTTTCCTGGGGCCCTATGTCGCTTTTAAAGCTGAAGGGAAAAACATACAGATCAGGGGAAAATCAACTATTCAGCTTGAAAAAAGAATAAACACCAGGATGCAGGACGGGTCCGGAAAATGAAGCGCAGGAATATTCTTTTTTATCTGGTCTCCATATTGCTCATTCACAGCTATTCTGCCGCTGAGGAGGTGGCGGACCGCGGCAACGGCTCCGAAGACTACAAGTATGAAAAAGAATATCTCTATAAGCAGCGCGACAGCTTCATTAAAGAACATGGCGACCTTACCATAACCGAATATCGCATAACAGGACTTGACAAAACCAGGCCATCGGCCATACTCAGGGAAATACATACCGTCACAGGATATCAGCTATCAGCCTTTGACAGCTACCACACAATAAACAGCCTGAAACGCAGGAACATATTCAGCAGCATTGAACTGAATTACATACCGGAGAATAACGGCGTTGTCATTGAAATAAAGGTCCATGAAAAATGGACAATAATCCCCATCCCCCTCTTCACAAGCAACGGCAACAAACTTTCAGCCGGTATATATGTGCTTGAAACAAACTTCCTGGGCTTCGGCAATACCATATTCACAGGTGGAAGCATATCTACCGCAGGCAACAGCGCCATACTGGGATTTGTCGATCCGGCCTTTGCAGGAACCGATGTGAGGCTGAACTTTTTCCTTTCGTACAAGAAACTGGTATTCGAAACCGGAGACATGGAGAAGAACATATTCAACAAATACAGGTCAGAGAGCAGGCTGGCGCGCATAGACGCGGGGTACTCCTTTCCGGGCGGCATAAACCTCTACATCTCCGGAGGGTACAGGGACAGCATCATAGACAGCAGTTACGGCGATGCATATAACACGCCGGATTCGGCAAAGATTTTTCCCGCGGGAATTCTGCTTAACATAGACAGGCTGGCATACTACGAGTACCTCTACTACGGCCTGAAGATTGATTCATCATGGTACTACGGCATAAACGCCGACGATGATACCAATTACAGCTACGCGCAGTACACCGCGCAGTATTCATTCAATATCTTCACATATCACAGGCTCACGATCAGTTCCTCAGGAGCTTACGGCGAGCGACCCTCGGTCATGGGTGAGCGCATAAGCGGCAAAACAGGTTCAATGACCCTGCCGGCAGACATCATCGCCGCCGACAGGTGGATCAACGGTTCCGTATCGTACGAATACCCGCTGCTTCGGTTCAGCTGGGGCGCGGTTACGGTTCTTGCCTTCTGGGAGCAGGGCGTGTTCGGCAGCGGCGATATTGAACTTACACACTATTACGGTCCCGGCTGCGGCACACTCCTCTACCTGAAAAAGATCGCGCTGCCGGCAATGGGTTTTAACCTGGGCTACAATATAAAAACAGGGGGAACAGAGTTCTCCTTCTATATCGGAATGTCGATTTAAAGGATACTCTATGTTTAAAAAACTTCTTGCTGTCATATTGCTCTCTGCAGTCATAATCCAGTCGCAGCCGGTTTACGCGCTGGAGTGGAACGAACCTGACCCGGCAGGCGAGGCAATCGAATTTGGCATATACACATCGTTATACGCAACGGCATGGCTCCTGGGCAAACAGGAACCGTTCTTTGATGAACCGCTCATTGGCGGAAGCACAGTGGAACCATACGTTGAACAATCCACAGTTTCTATCGCAGCCCTGAACTGGTGGATGTGCGGGACCTACGGATTTATTCTTTTAGTTCCCAATACTGACGGCATGCTCAATACCACAACATACATGAACGCCAAGGGCCTGTTCGAGTCCATGGCATACACCAGCCTATTCACGCAGCTTACCAAATCATTCTTCGGCAGAAAGAGGCCAAGCTACGACAACTACCCGCAAGACACGAAGGAGACTGACGGAAGAGAATCGTTTATCTCAGGGCACAGTTCAACCGCCTTCACCCTTGCGGTTTACGGATCGCTCTTCATAACATACAACACCGCCACGGGCATACCGCTCCTGGACTATTCGTACAAAGCAGTCTCATCAGCGCTTCTACTTTCAGCAGCAGCATACACCGCCTGGTCGCGCGTCCATGACCACAGGCACCATGTGAGCGATGTTTTCGCGGGCGCCCTCGTGGGCAGTGTTTCGGCAGTGACGGCGTACATGCACCAGAGCGGCTGGTTCAGAAAATTCACCGCTACAGGTGATGTTACGTTTATGCCGGTTACTGTTCCTGAATGGTACGGGGTTTCGGTGATGTACAGGATGTGAGTGAAGATAGAGGAGAATAATATGCTCTGACCCCGATTCGCCAACATGCATTATGAAACTGCTAAAAAAATGCTCTGA
>CAYTSF010000145.1:0-8126 GCA_964440335.1 uncultured Leptospirales bacterium | reverse complement strand
CCATTCTACAGGGACAGGTTCTACGATAAAAGGCTTCAGTATGTCTTCGAGGAGAACATGGCCGCAGAGAACCTGGCAGTGCTCATGGAGAAGAAACTGGTTTATGAAAGGGATGGCACCTACTATAAGGCATCCATGTGAAGCCGTGCTATTCAGCCATCTCCCTGTTGAACTCCTCCTGCTTAAACTGCTTCTTCGTTATAATTACATTTGACTGCCCCTTGGCAATAACCCTGTCATCCTTTGTCACTTCACCAATCACATGGAGCATGGTGCTCCCTTCACGGTAGATCCATGCCCTGACCTTTATGGTGTCGCCGGCCCTGGCTGTGCCAAGGTAATCAACGTTGATGTTTGTGGTAAGGAACTGCTGCTCGTAGCCCAGGGTGGCGCATGCCCATCCCATGGCGTCGTCAAGCATGGCGCACTGGAGCCCGCCGTGGAGGTGGCCTGCGGGATTTGTCATGTCGCGCGTTGCTGTAACCTGGAAGCTGATGACACCGCGCTCCACTTCAATGAGCGTAACACCAATCCATTTTGTCATGCATGGTATGGGGAATTCTGACATGTTTCTGCCCAGGAATGTTCTCATCATGGCAGTGGTCTTCTCTGACAGTTCGGGTGAGTAGTTTTTATTTTTCTCTTTCATATATCCTCGCAAAGTTCCGGTAAGTGGAACTAATCTGCCGGGTAGCCCACGGTCTGCGCAAGGATTATTTTTTTATTTGAGTCAAGGTTCATGGCCTTTGCAAGTGTATCTTTGTCAATGTATGCGCGTATTACAGTGTTGAGTCCCGCTGATGCGCAGTAGAGGTATACATTCTGCCCGATGAACGCGGCATCGGCGCCCGAATAGATGAGCTTCTCCTCATCGGTGTCACCAGCGGATTTTTTCATGTCCGCAACGTACACAAGGTTCAGTGGTGCATCATTCACAAATTTCTGTTTGCCTGTTAAGCTGCGAAGATCCTTGTCAACGACAAGTTCAAGCTGGTGCTTTTTGGCGTTGTAGAGGTACATGCCATCCTTCATTGCCACGTACACGCTGATCTCCTGTTTGTCCATGGCTGTGGGTGCTGTACGTTTGCCTGAATCTGAACGGTTTATGCCGTCAGCAGCCCACAGGAGGTTTGAGAGCTCCTGGTCAGAGAGGTCTTTGCCGGAGAATTTGCGCGAGGACTGGCGTTTGTTCAGTGCCTCCATCAAAGGCATGCCGCCGGTAGTATCAGGTTTTACAAGTTTGATGACCTTGTCAGCAGTACATGCATTCTCTGTTAAGAAGGGTGTTATGACAAGGGCGATAATAATGGATGCAAGAATTTCTGGTTTCATAAGGCCTCCTGTGTTATCATTGTTTTGTGTATTAAATAATCAGTAAACTTGTTTCCAATTTATATAATAGACTCAGTAATAATTCATAAATATTTTTTTCAGAGTAAAATTATGAATTTTATATACCCGCCGCCGAAGGCGGCGGGTGTAGTAGAGCATTTTTACCAGAAATAAGTTAAGGAATAAATTCTGTAATAGACTTGTTATTTTTATCATTTTGTTTAAACTGGGGCCGGGGGCAAAGCCCCGCAGGCGCTGCACTGAGTAGCATCGAAGTGGGCAATCCTGCCAATTGTCAGGCCAGGTCACAGAGCAGGGCATAGCCCGTACCGGAGTGTGCCAACGGTCGCAAAACGGAGTTTGCAGCAAGTATAATATATAAGTGTTTCAGTTTTTGTAAGGGGAAGTTTATGAAAAAAGCAATAATACCTGTACTTTTCGCAGTTCTTGTATTTTTTACCGCATGCAAGAGAGAGGCAAAGGTACAGACTGACCTTGCCGGAATGAAATTAAAGGGCAGGGTCATGTTCATAAGCACAAAAGTATACAGTGCAGGTGAAAGTAACGGTAAAATCGTAAAAGGTCTGCCGTCAAAAGAAGATGACATATCTATTTCTGACATCGATTACTCGCGTCCAGCTGAAAGGGATGATCCATGGAAATCCTACAGCTTCAATGAAAAGGGGTACATAACTGATAAGTATCGCATTGACCACAGCACCGGGAAATTTTATGTCAGGTATAGTTATAAGTACGATGAGAATAATAAGAAAACTGTAATGGAAGAGAGTGATCCCTTCGGTAGCCTGAAAAGCAGGACAATTTATAAATATGATGCAAATGGAAAGTTGTCTGAAGAAACCATGTATACCGGAAACAGTAACTCCTGCTATAACAGGAAAAACTATTCTTATGACGAAGATGGGAGTGAGATATGCGAAGAGTATTTTCGATGTGACAGTTTTTTGAATAAAACAATCAGGAGGTTCGACAGGCATGGAAATGTTATTGAAGTCTCCCGGTACGGTGATGGTGATAAATTCATATATAAAAATGTAAATTCATACGATGGAGATGGCAACATCACCGGGGAGATTTCATATATTGCCAATGACACATTCCCGCCGCACCAGAACTATTTTAAATACGACGATAACGGCAACCTGGTCAGCTGGTGCGATGTATTGTTCTTTAAGTATGAATTTGACAGTAATGGCAACTGGACAAAACGGATAGAGTTTGACAACGGGGTACTCAGACAGATGCAGGTAACTGAGCGTGAGATCAGGTACTATCAGTAGTATGTTGCAATGTGCAGGTGGTGGCAGATGAAAAAAATATTTATACTCGCAATAGCCATGTTTAAAATTTTTCTTTTTTCTGTATACGCGGAAGCGCCGGTTATCGTGAATGATAATGTCAGGAGCATATCCCTGGGCAGGCTTATCGAAATATTTGAGGACAGAAACAGGTCTTATTCCGCCGCTGAAGTATTCAGCAACAAGTACAGCTCCATTAAATCTGCGGGTGAATCACCCAGCTTCGGTTTTACCAGGTCTGTCTACTGGGTAAAATTTTCGGTGAAATCCGAATCAAAGAGCAGCTACAATACACGCTGGCTGCTGGAACTCGACTATCCGCTCATGGACAAAATCACCCTGTATGAATATACCCCTGCAGGGACCATCACCACAAGGACAACGGGCTACGCCTTCCCCTATAATACCAGGGATATCAGGCACAGGAATTTTATTTTCAATCTTGAAATTCCGCCCGAAACGACAAAGACATTCCTGATGCGCTTTGAGAATGAAGACAGGATGGAGTTCCCGCTGACCCTCTGGTCATCCGGGGCATTCCAGGAGAAGGACCATGAGCAGCAGTATGTGCTGGGTATCTATTATGGCATAATATTTGTTATGTTCTTCTACAACCTCTTCATCTTCCTTTCGATAAGGGACAGGTCGTACCTCTACTATATATTCTACATTTTCATGTTCTGGATGTTCCAGTCCACCCAGAACGGTCTTGCTTATGAATATATGAACGGGATTATTTTTAATACTCACTATATACCGCAGGTGGGGTCCATACTCATGCTGACCTCGGTCTATTTTGCCGAGTCTTTCCTGAACATGAAAAAGAACCTGCCCGGTTACCACAGGTTCTACCCCGCCATGAAGGTACTGCTGCTGCTGTCGACGCTGGCACCATTTGTTCTGAACTATACGTGGAGCATCCTGTTCTACATTTTTACCACTGTACTGACGATTATTCTCATCTATTCGTCGGGTATCATATGCGCCTTTAAAAAATACAGGCCTGCCGTGTATTATACCATGGCATGGACTTTTGTCCTTTTCGGCGGACTTATTTACGCAATGAAAGTGCTGGCAATTGTGCCCAATAACTATTTCACATCCTACGCCATACAGGTGGGGTCCGCGCTTGAGGTCATGCTTTTATCATTCGGGCTTGGCAATAAAATTAATATGCTCAACGAGGAGAAGGACAGGGCGCAGCAGAACCTGATCAGTTCGCAGCAGGTGATGGTTGACAACCTGAACAGATCCAAGACAGAGATCGAGGAGGCCCACACGAAGCTCGGCATATCCGAGGAGAGGTACCGCCACCTTGTAGAGAGCTCCAGCGATATAATCTTTACGCTTGATGAAGACCTGAAGTTTATCACCGCAAATTACGCCATTGAAAGGGAGCTGCGTCTTCACCCGGAGAATATACAGGGAAAGAATTTCATCGATATCCTCTACACCGGCGATGAGGTGCAGAGCATGTTCGGCATGCTGGTGCAGGAAAAAATTGATGAGTTCGTAAAGGTCAGGCAGCCTGTCCGTTTCAGGGCGCAGTTTAAGTCCCCCATAAGCACTGAGCCCAAAGAGATGCTTTTACAGATGGAGTTTATAAATGCGCAGGGAAGGAATGAGATACTTGGGAAAATATCGAATATAATAGATGACACCCTGCTCAGGTACTTTGTATATGAGAAGCAGAAGTATTCAATCAGCAATTACCTCATCAACGCCGAGGACATTACCCACCGTATAACACGCAACCTGAAGAGGTTCATACAGGACAGCGAGATCAGGGTGATACAGATTGCCCTGCGTGAAATAATTATAAATGCCATTGAACACGGCAACCTTGGGGTCACCTTCCAGGACAAGAGCGAGGCCCTGGAGAACGACTGCTACTTTCAAATGATCCGCGAGAAGCAGAACTCCCCTGAATGCCGCGACAGGAGGGTGCATGTTGAATATATAATCAATGGTGACAGGGCATCGTTTATCGTTTCTGATGAAGGTGATGGATTCGAGCACCAGGAGTACCTGAGCGGAAGCAGCGATACGGCGAACAGGGAGTTTCTTTCACATGGCAGGGGGCTTTCAATAGTCAGGAACGCCTTTGATGAAATTTCTTTCAACAAAAAGGGGAACCTTGTAATGCTCGTGAAGTACTTCGGCGGGAAGTGACCATTGCCATGCGGCAGAGAGGCAACCGGTTTTATGAAAAAGTGCGCAGAAAAAATGGAAAAACCTGAATTTTTTTTCCTCACCGGTTGACCGGAATATTTAATGGTATTAATATATTGTTGCTAAGATTGAACCGGGACAGATGGATTGCAGTTATCCCCCGGCTGACTTCACTCCAATAAAAACCCGCCTGAACCAGCGGGTTTTTTCAATTAATGCTGCCGGGCATTATTTATCCTTTTCCATAAGCTTTTTAACGTATGCCCAGTAGCTGTCATTGTGATGTTTAATTTTAAGGTAGTACCACCACTCTGCGCCCCATAGGTAACAGGTGTCAAACCTGGCCCTGAGAGTGTACCTGATGTTCTCGTCCAGCTCATCTATGGTAAAGCTCGCCACCTGCTCTTCAGGAGGCATCTCGTATATGTGCCTGTAGGTCCAGGGTTCTGCGCCAAGTTCAATGACTATGAACTTCTGGTCTTTTTTGCCGGAGAAAAATTTTACCACGTCCTGCTTTAATGGGTAGAATTCAGGCGTGAGCGGGTATGTGAGGTGGCCAAGAATCCTGTTGTAGACCTTCCTGTAAAGCGTGGTCCCGAATATGTCTGCAAGGGATGATGCCCTGTACCAGTCGCCGAATTCACCACCGTCGGTCATTAGTATCTGCCTGCCCGGGTCGAGGCTGTGAACAAGGTCCACCTCGTTTATAAGAAGGCCTTTGTCAGCCGGGGGGCATTCCCCGAAATTGAGGAAAGGTTCGTTCTCGACCTGCCAGTAGACCAGATTGTTGTAGCCTTTATATCTCCTGACCAGAACCCCGATGTATCGCTGAAGGTCTTTGTTGGGATCTGCCCAGTCAGGCCTGTGGCACTCGGGCCAGCGTGGCACCCTGTGTCCTATGGCGAGTATTACAGGCATGCCAGCCTCCCTGCATATGTTCATCTGCATGTCAAGGCTGCGGAAGTCATATATTCCCCGGACCGTCTCTATCCTCTTCCAGTATGCCACCAGGCGTATGCCCGAGGGCTTCAGGTCATGGATTATGGCGCGGATGGTATCTGCGCTGTCGATCTCCAGCTTGTCTGCCATCAGTTCGGAGAAGGTCACGCCCCAGCTGATGTCAACTGCGCGGGGCACAGGGAGCGACTCGTAGTGGCGCTGTACACCAAGGCCGAAGAGGCCGGTCATGATGAGGAGCGTGGCTGCTGATTTGGAGAACATCCTCCATCCCCTGATGGTTTCTGTAACAAGGTCGGGACGCAGCTTCGTAAGCATTATGGCGATTATGAAGACTATTACGTAACGCGCGCCGTTGATCGATTCCACAATTGCGGGGTGGTTCTCAAGTTTTATGGCGTAGAATATGAGGAGCGAACCTGTTCCGGCAATGGCCCTGTTGGTGAAGTAGAGGATCTTTCCTCCCCGGCCCGTGGACTTTGACTCGGTGAAGATGTTTTGCCTGATTGCAGGGAACGCCAGCATGGAGATTCCTATGAGCAGGGTGAAGGTTTTCATGAGCGCGTAGCCCGTGGCGAAATTCGCGGTGTTTGTGAATACGATCTTTTCCAGTACGTTGGTGCTGCCTGTAAAGGCTGAAGCGACCAGGGTCCATGGGATTATCTGAAGTATCTTTGACCTGTCTGAGAAAAACAGGATGAACCCCCCGGTTATGAGGAACGAAAAACCGACAACCTCTGCCGCGTTAAGTGGAGTAAAACTCAGCAGGCTCCCTGCAATAAAAGTGGCAAGGGGTGCGAAGCCGCCCACGACCGGTACAGCCTCTGTGACCTCGCCTATTGAGAGTACCTTGTAGTAGCAGAGCAGCATGAGCACGAAAGAGAGCGCCGCGAAAAATGCCAGCATAAATGTTTTTACCGACGGCATGGTGAATCCGAAGAAAAAGAAGACCAGGCCGAAGCAGCTCATTATGGCGATCCAGAAGACGTATGGCACGACCTTCTTTGAACCGGCTGCACCGAAGAATATTTTATCTATTACAAGGGATATCCCGATGAATACCTGTGCAAGGAATGCTACTGTTACTCCGCTCATATGTTCAATCCATTCTGTATTATATTTTTGTAAACCTTTGCGCTCTCTCTCATGGTGCGTTTCATCGTGGCATGGTCAACCGAAATCAGCCCGAAGCGGGGCCAGAAGCCCTTGTCCCACTCAAAGTTATCAAGGAGTGACCAGTGCAGGTAGCCCCGGACGTTTACCCCTTCACTGAGGGCTTTGTGTACCTGTTTGAGTGTTTCCTCAATGAGCCATGCGCGGCGTGAGTCATCTGCGTCGGCAAGTCCGCTCTCTGTGACATATACAGGCAGGCCGTATGGCTCAAGGTTTTTCAGCACATGGTATATCCCTTCAGGGTAGAGTTCCCATCCCATGTCGGATATGCGTTCATTGCTGTTTCTGTTCAGGCCGTAGTGTATGCGGTTGTGAAAGTAGTAGTTCAGGCCCATGAAGTCCATGGAGCCCATGACCTTGTCCGTGAAGTACCTGTTCCACCAGCGGTCCGCGGCTCTGGCGGCAAGCCTGTTTATGAATCCTCCCCCAGGCTCAAAGTATGTCATGTTGCATGCAGTGCCGGCTTTTATTCCGGGGTTGACCTTCTTCATTTCACTGTATGCCAGAGTGTGTGCCCTGATAAGCGTAGTGATTGACCTGTAATAGTTGAGCGGGCCTTTTTTACACGGAGTCCATTTGCCCAGCATGTAGCTGTTCAGGGAATATATTTCGGGCTCGTTTATAATGATGTAATATGACGCCCTGTCGTTCATGGCAGATACGATCTTCGCTGCATAGCGGCTGAAATAGAAGGGAAACTCCGGGCAGAGTACGCCCCCCCTGTCTGCGAGCCACAGGGGAAGTGTCCAGTGCCAGATTGTCACGAAGGGTTCAATGTTTTTTTTGCGCAGTGAGCTGACCATGGATACATAGTGCTTGAGCTCGTTCATGTTCCATACGCCCTCTTCGGGTTCAACGCGGGACCATTCAACAGAGAAGCGGCAGGCATTGAGGCCAATCTTTTCTGCGAGCCTGAAGTCCTCTTCGAACAGGTGGTAGTGGTCAACGCAGATGCCCGATATGTAGTTGCCGGGCCTGATGCCCTCCTGTCTCAGGTGTTCAGCGGAACATAGTCCCGTGGTGCGGGAGTATTCCTTTGCGAGCCTGGAGGCATTGGCGATCTCCCACCTGCTCCAGTCGTTGTTGCAGCTACCCTCAACCTGGTGCGATGAGGTCGCGGCTCCGAATAAAAAGTATGCAGGGAACTTCTGCATCGGGCCCCCCTTGTGAAAA
>CAYTSF010000144.1:0-8242 GCA_964440335.1 uncultured Leptospirales bacterium | reverse complement strand
AGCTATTGATAAAAAAAGCCAAGCCGCAGCTTGACTTTTATCATAGATGACAGCGTATGTACTGATTCAATCATAAGCTGCTGAATAATTTATTCTTTCAGCCGTATAAATTACCGGTATGCAATGATTATCCACAATTAAATAAGTTCCAGGAACGCCTCTATCCTGGTTTTTATCTGTGATATATCGTTTTTACCGTAATCGGTTTCTATCTGGATGTAATGCTTCCCGCATATGCCGGTAACATGCTCTTTAACCATGAATGCCTCAATGTTATATGTGTGGCACCCCTGCCATGTGAGTTCAATCACTCCGTCCGCATTGTATTCATCTATTAGCCGGTCTATGAGTGAAAGCCTTGATGTATTGGGTGTCATGCATGGGCAGGGGATGTTAAGGTATCTTTCTGCCAGCGCTGTTAAAGGGTCTATGTCCTCCCGGACCATAAGTCCAGCGGTTTTGAGCCCGCCGCAGTTTTCCATTGCCACTATCACCGCGCCGCATTCCTCTATGAGATCAAAAACTTTTTTATTCGTAGTGGGGCAGCCGGTAATGAGAATTTTAGGCTTCGAACTGATCTCCCCGATGAACGCCTGATCGTTTTTCCTGGATGAAATCATACCGGCGGCATGTTCAAGTTCTTTTATCCTTTCGTCAATGTTGCAGTCGTAACCGATTGCGCCTGTGATTGCGTCAATCTCCGATCCGTAAAGGAGGGGAACATCTCCCCTGTTCATTTCAAAAATATCAAGCACAGCGCGCCTGTACCTGTTGTAGAGTCTTATCTGTTCAAGCAGCAGATCATCTGTTATGCGGTTTCCGGTTATCTCCTCTGTGAGGCCGGTCATCATGAGAAGTTCTTTCTTCCAGTATTCCAGGCTTTCACCGGTATCCGATGTCTGCGGCAGCTGCAGCAGGTGAAGCGGTTTAATCCTTGAAAGCAGCTCGAACATCTTTTTTTTGCCGTCACATGTTGCATCGGCGAAAAGGTAGTCGCAGCTGTTAAAATAGGGGCAGCTCTGCTCAAGGGCGTGACCGTAACTGGCCTTAATAAGCGGACAGAGGTTCCTGGGGAGGTGCTGCTCCGCTGCAGCGACCGGTGAAAGAGAACCTGCGCATAATGCCACGGGTATTGCCCCTGCCGCGGCGACAATCTCCTTTGGTGTAAATGCGCAGTACATCCCGATAATTTTATGTCCCTGTTCGCGCAGATCTGTGCCCTCGATGAAGATTTTCTGCTCCATCCTGTCCAGGTATGATGTGTCGAATTTCATTTATGCGGCAACCGGTCCTTTATAGATAGACAGGTATAAAGGCGCTGAAAAAATTCAACAACAATATTTATGTAATATATTAAAAAATATTATAAATATTAAATTTTGCCGGAAGTATTATGATTCAGCAGCCGGCAATTTTAGTGCATTGGCGGGATTTTTATTTGACACAAAATGACTCCTGGCATTGATTACGCATTATAACAGTCCAATTAATAATTAATAAACTTGTTTCAAAACTCAGTTTTGCGATTGGCTGGTTAGCCCCCGGCCCCAGGTTAAAAATGAGAAAAACAACAGGTTAAATGGAGATTTTATGACAGTTAAAAAGATAGCGGTGCTCCCCGGCGATGGAATCGGACCCGAGGTTATTGAAGAGGCAATCAAGGTATTAAATAAAATAAGTGAACTCTATAAAATCGAATTTGCCTATACCTACGCGAACGTAGGCGGCGCGGGTATAGACAACGAAGGAAAGGCCCTCCCTGAAACCACGGTTAAGATCTGCCAGGATTCAGATGCCGTACTTTTCGGCTCAGTGGGCGGCCCCAAGTGGGAAAAACTCCCGCCGGAGGAGCAGCCTGAACGCGGCGCGCTCCTGCCGCTTCGCAAGAAGTTCAACCTGTACGCGAACCTCAGGCCGGCCATAGTATTCAGGGAGCTTAAGGACGCGTCGCCGCTCAAACCGGAAATCATAGGTGACGGCTTTGATATAATGATCATCAGGGAGCTTACAGGCGGCATATACTTCGGTCAGCCCAAGGGAAAAGACCATGACAGGGGATTCGACACGCTTGTTTATACAAGGGACGAAATAATAAGGATCACGCGCGTTGCCTTTGAAACAGCCATGAAGCGCGGTAAAAAAGTCACGTCAATAGACAAGGCCAATGTTCTTTCCACAATGCTCCTGTGGCGCGAAGTGGTTGAGGAGATCGCGAAAGAATACCCCCAGGTGACAGTGAATCACCTCTATGTTGACAACGGCGCGATGCAGCTCGTAAGGAACCCGCGCCAGTTCGATGTTATGCTGTGCGACAACATGTTCGGCGACATTCTTTCGGACGAGGCGTCAATGATTACGGGATCCCTGGGAATGCTCCCCTCGGCATCTCTCTCTGACGGTACATTCGGGCTGTATGAACCGGCGGGCGGTTCAGCGCCTGACATCGCCGGCAAGGGAATAGCCAATCCCATTGCGCAGATACTCTCTGCGGCCATGATGCTGAAGTACAGCTTCGGACTTGACGAGGCGTATACGAGGATCTTCAGGGCAATCGAGAAGGTGCTTGAGCAGGGCTACAGAACGGGCGATATCATGTCCCCGGGCAGGAAGCAGGTGGGCACTGCCGAAATGGGAACCCTCATCAGGGATAACCTGTAGTTATAAAAAAAGCCGGCACATAAGCCGGCTTTTTTTTGACCTGAAAATATGAATCCGCGATTTTATCTTTTATTAGTATCAAGAGTCATGTTTCTTGCTTTTTCAAAAAGGGATTCAGCTTCCTTGAAGTTTCCCTTCTTCATCATTTCAAGGCCTTTGTTAAATACATTATTTATCTCATTGTTGCTCATTTGTAACCCTCCGTGGTTGTTATATAATAATTAATCGGCATTATGCTGTATATGATTAGAAATTAATTAGATTTATTTATAAATGCGGCATATTCTGTTTATAGAGTTATTTAACAGCATATGGCGCCCTTATGAGCATATTGGCATGAAATAAACAGCCTGTATAATGGTACTGCCGGCCGCAGCCTGTTTATGATGTACCGCCGGATTCCTTCAGTTTTTCCAGGAGCTCATCCCTCCGCTTTATAAGCCGCTTGCCCACGAATGTGTCCCGCATCTTTTTAGGTTCATCAAATGTGGCTATCATCTCGAAACTGAGCCTCGTGGGTTCCTTCTTTTTGCGCAGGTCTATGATTTCGTCCACTGTGGGTAGTATTATGGCATATAGCGAGTACGGAGTCTGGATGAGTGAGTGTCCCCTGCTGAGGTATGCCTCGGAGAACCCGCCGTCTATGTTGATTGCCCGGCCGTCGTCGCTGGCGATTTTCTGCCCCTTGCTTATATCGATCGGGGTGTGGCCGAAAACAATCCGCTCAACGTTGAACTCCTCGACAAGCCTGTTCATGAAATCCGGGTTGTTGATGTTTTTACCCCAGTAGAGGGTCTTTTCCCTGTGGGTCGCCTTGTCTTTGTAGAAATAGCGTTCAAAGGTCTTCATCGCGTCCTTGCCGAAAAGGGGCGACTTGGGGCCGCACCAGAGGTAGAACATCATGGCAAGCTGGAACGGTTCCTGCTCCCGCCCCTCCAGGTAGTTCTGCCCGATATCCTTCACAGTAATCTGTATATGGTCCAGCAGCTCCTTTCCCTTCTTGCCGTAGAGCTCCTCGAAGTTGCCGTCTTCGGTGCTTGGTACAAGGGCGTGTATATTCATAATGTAGTTGTTTATGTGGTAGAGCTTGCCTTCAATGAACAGGTATTCCATGAGCCTGCGGATCTGCTTGCTCCGCGTGAACTGGTCAACCAGGTCGTTTATGATCTCCTCCTCCTCGCCCGTGAGCTTCATGGGGTCGTCAGGGATTAGGGTGGGGAAATCGGTGTCAGTGAGTCCGGATGTGTCGCCCGATTTCAGGATGGCAGCGAGTTTTTCCAGGTTAAGCCTGGAGTTCATTCCAAGCTGGGGGTATTTGCTGATTATCTGCTCCTCCAGCTTGAACTGTATCATGGCAAGGGTCTTCTCGAGTTTTTTCGAGATGTCCATGCGCGCCTTGAAGTTGCCTGTGATTTTCCCGGGGTAGATGCGTTCGGCGAATTCCTTGAGCCTGGTGATGTCTATACCGACGCGCCCCAGGAAATCAAGGTTGTCATACCTCACACTGATACGCAGCGCCTCGGCTATGAGCGACCTGTTCCCCGCTGCGGCTCCCATCCAGAGAATGTCGTGGTTGCCCCACACGAATTTAACAAAGGGTTTCAGGTCCTTCTGTGAAAGTATGCGGAGTATTTTGTCAGGCTCGTCCCCGCGGTCGAAAACGTCGCCAAGTACAATGAGCTGGCCCAGGATAACCTGCTTCACAATCTTGGCAAGGGCCGAGATCATCTTTTCAGCTATTATCTCGTTCTCGTAAACAATGTTAGGCACCTGGAAATTGAGGATCAGGTTTTCAAGGAGAGGTTTCAGGTCACGGTTGATGCTGTCGCGGATAAGGTCAAAGTCATGGACGCTCTGCACCTTGTACCGTATTATATGCACCAGGGCTGATATCACGTCCTGGCGTTCAATATGCAGGTCTTCGGATTCGAGATATTTTTCTTTTTTTATTATGCGGTCAAGGTGTTCCAGTTTTTCGTTGGAGAATGTTTTCGGAAGAGCTTCAAAGGCTGTCCGCCATACAAGTCCGAACCTTCCCTTGAGTATGGAAACAAAACGTTCGCCTGCGCCGTGCGGGTCGCTGATCCAGAGGGTGGTGTCTATGTTCATTTCAAGGCGCGATTCTATGTCGGCCAGTTCCCTGATCATTTCATGAAAAGTGGTGATGCTCTGCTCTTCTGGCATATACTCCCCCGGGAATGATTGATGCTTTCCAGAGGTTAATGTAGTCGGATGGAATATTTGTTGTCAATTTATTTTATTGGCGCCGGGGGCAGCGGCAGCCGTCTAATATAAGCCGGTTATGTCAGATATACCCGGCATTCCGGTTTTGTTCAACATGGCGGGTGCGGTTTTAATTCATCACTACCGTCAGTATTGGTTGACAGGCATACAGGGCAGATTATAGATTAGAGTATACTTATATCACAGGAGAGCATTATGAACTACCTGAGTATCGCAAACAGCGGCCTGCTGTTTATTATGGTGACCGCTGTTATAGCGGTTGTTTTTATCCAGTCAGTTGTCTTTTTCATTATAGCATGGAGGAGGGGCGTCTCGCTGGGCATGGACAGGAAAAAGATGATGGATACCGTGAAGTCCAGCGCGATTTTTTCGGTTGTTCCGTCTCTTCCAATACTGCTTGCGCTTACGGCCATGGTTCCGGTACTGGGCCTTCCGTTCCCCTGGCTGCGGCTGGGCGTAATCGGGTCTGCCCCATATGAGCTCCTCGCGGCAAACATAGGCGCCCAGGCCATGGGTGTGCAGGGCCTGGGGCAGGGCGGATTTACGGGCCAGGTTTTTGTGAATGTTATGTGGATCATGTCGCTTGGCATTCTCTGGTCGCCTGTTATATTTCTCATATTCGCGAAGCGCCTTCAGAAGGGTATGAACAACATGAAAAAGAGCGATTCGAAGTGGCTCGAAATAATGATCTCGGCCCTGTTTTTCGGGATGCTGTCCGTGTTCATCGGTCAGCCCATAGTAAGCGGAGGCGTGCAGCTTGCCACGATTCTCACAAGCGCCGCCATAATGTTCGGCCTTACAATGCTGATCAGGCGGTTCAAAATCGACTGGCTGAGCAACTTTTCGCTCTCCATCTCAATGATAGCGTCCATGGGACTTGCAATAGTTTACGCGGGGGTACTGTGATGAATAATAATGATACGCATATAGAATATGAAAACAGGGTGCATTATGCCGGAAGGCTCACATCGTTTACCGCGGTAATGATGATGCTTGCCGTGCCTGCTGTAATCTGCCTGAACTATAATATTTTCCCCACCATGAGCGGCTTCCTCAAAGGCCTGGCCATGGTCTGGATGATCTACCTGCCCATCTGTATTGCCGAGGTGCTTACCTATACCCCGATGGTGGGAATAAGCGGCGCGTACCTGAGCTTCATATCCGGCAACCTTTCGAACATGAAGATACCCTGCGCTGCCATGGCAATGGACAACGCGGGGGTGAAACAGTCCACTGACGAAGGTGAGGTAATCGCCACCCTGGCAATAGCCTCTTCAACCATAGTGACGGAGATAATACTTATCATAGGCGTGATCGCGCTTGTTCCCCTCACGCCGCTTCTTACGTCAAAGGTCCTTGCGCCTGCGTTCCAGAACATCCTTCCCGCGCTCTTCGGCGCCCTGGGTGTATACTGGATCATGAGGCAGTGGAAACTCGCTGTTACGCCGCTGTTCTTTGTCGTAATTGTATCAATGCTTGTGCCGTCTGTTCCGGCCGGCGCGCTGATCCCTGTAAGCGGCCTGCTTGCTGTGGGGGCGGCCAGGCTGATGTACAAAAAGGGCTGGGTACAGGGTATGGGCGCGGAATAGTACAGGAGAGTGAAACATGATGAATGCAATAATAATTATTTTATCAGTACTTGTTATGCTTGTTGCAGTGCTGCTTTACCGCGCGTCCGGAAGCAGGGAACAGTATTATGACAGGATCAGCCTTATGCCTGATGTGGATATTAATCCCGCGTCCGCTGCGAAAAAACTTTCCGGTGCGGTGAAAATTAAAACCATAGGCTACGATGATATATCGAAAACTGACATGAAGGCGTTCCGCGACTTCGCGGCATACCTGCAGAAATCTTTTCCCGGTGTGCACAGGGTCATGAAGCGCGAGGTGATAAACGGAGCCAGCCTGCTCTACCGCTGGAAGGGAAAGGACCAGGCAAAAAAGCCGGCGCTCTTCTGCGCGCACATGGACGTTGTGCCTGTTGAACAGGGCACTGACCCTGACTGGAAATACCCGCCTTTTTCCGGAACAATCGCCGGGGACGCTGTATGGGGCAGGGGAACTCAGGACATCAAGAACCAGCTTGTCACGCTCCTTGAGGCTGCAGAGCTGATGATCAGGCAGAAGTTTGTGCCAGACCGCGACATATACTTTGCCTTCGGTCATGACGAGGAGACCAGGCGTTACGACGGCGCGGACGTAATAGCCGCGAAACTTAAAGAGAGGGGTATCGCTTTTGAGTATGTCCTGGACGAGGGGGGCTGCGTAATCGACAACGGCGTGGCCGGCATAAGCAGGCCTGTTGCTTTTATCGGCATAGCGGAGAAGGGATTTGTCAATATAAAGATCACTACAAAGGGCGAAGGTGGGCATTCCTCCATGCCCCCTGAACATACTGCAGCGGGAATAGCCGGGCTGGCCGTGGCCATGCTGGAAAAACATAAGCGCCCGCTTAAACTAACTTCCTCAGTGCGCGAGATGTTCAGGGCGCTCTCGCCTGCAATGGGTTTCGCCAGCAGGCTTTTCCTGGAGAACCTGTGGATCTTCGCGCCCCTGTTCAAAAGGGTTTTCGCGAAAACTCCTTCAGGCGCGGCCTTTTTGCGCACTACCATGGCCCCTACCATGCTCGAAGGCAGCGGCGCGCCCAATGTTCTCCCGCTCAATGCTTCGGCAGTGGTGAACGCAAGGATACTGCACGGCGAGACTTCACAGTCGCTCAAGGCTTACATAGAGAAAGTTATAGGCGATAAAACAGTTACAGTTGAAATGAACCAGGTGTACGAACCTTCCAGGGTTTCGCCCGTGGATTCGTACGGCTACAGGAGCACAGCGTGCGTGATACGGACACTGTGGCCTGAAGCAGTGATTGCTCCATACCTTGTTGTGGGCGGAACGGACGGCCGCAAGTATGAAGAACTCACGGACTGCGTGTACCGTTTTACGCCCATGAGACTTGAAAACAGCGAGATGAAGCAGATGCATGGAACCAATGAGCATATAAGCATTAAGAACCTTGAGGATGCGGTAAGGTTTTATACTGCGATGTTTACGGTGTAGGTGCCCTCATCCGGCCTCCGGCCACCTTCTCCCATTGCGATATTTTTGATTTGCAGATATTTATACCAGGGAGAAGGGAGATGGTATATCTGGTCTTTTTGACCGCAACTTTATACAGTCATTCCCGCGAATGCGGGAATCCACTGTACAGAACTGAATTACGAGGTATATTATGAGTTTTTTTAAAACAAAACCGGCGTTATATGTAATGATCCCGCTCCTGGTTTCGCTGCTCTGGTGCGGCAACCCGGACAAGGGCAAGGCATCATCCGTTGATAAGGGC
>CAYTSF010000143.1:0-8310 GCA_964440335.1 uncultured Leptospirales bacterium | reverse complement strand
GCTGCATGATTTTTTATAAATATTCGTAAAAGAATTGATTTTCATCATAGACGACTTGGCTCACCAACCGCCGCCCCTTTGACCCTGTAAAAATTGAGTTATTAGAACTACCCTTCTATTATAAAGCTACGGCATATCATTATACGGTCGCCATTTTTCGTTATACGGGCGTCATTTTCCGTTATACGGATGCCATTTTTCATTGTACGGGCACCATTTTCCGTTATACGGATGCCATTTTTCATTGTACGGACGGCATTTTCTGTTACACGGACGTTATTTTCAGCTACACGGGCGTCATTTTCGATTTGTCGTGAACCACCAGGCCGGCATCCTGTCAGGCCAACGCAAGCCCAAGTCGTGCCATGAGACTCTGCATGTCTGCAGGAATGGGGGCGATGATTTCAACAGAAGCTCCGGTGTATGGATGGATAAACTCCAGGCTGCATGAATGCAGTGCGCACCTTGTAAATCCCGCGCGCCTTATTACACTTTCAGTAAGCCCTGACTCAACGTATTCCAGGTAAAGCGACCCGTCGTGGCCGTAGAGCTTGTCCCCCACAATGGGGTAACCGGCTGACTCCAGGTGCACCCGGATCTGGTGCATGCGCCCCGTAACCGGCACCGCCTCCACCAGGGAATAACCCTTAGCCGCAGAGAGCAGCCTGAACCTTGTGAGCGATTCCTCGGGCGCGCCCTCGTAAGCCCCTCGTTTCTTGCGCACGATTGAACCGCGCGCAGGCCCCGTGGGCAGGTTTACCTCGAACTCCTGCTGTACAGGAACTCCGCGCACAACGGCAATGTACTTCTTGGTAAAAGTACCGAAAATTTTCTGGGCCATGGAGGCTGCTTCTGCGGTTTTACCAAGGAGTATGGTTCCAGAGGTCTCCCTGTCGAGCCTGTGCACCGGGAAGAACTTTACGCCGCGCTCCTGTTCCATAAGCATAACAAGTGTATTGCGAAAGAACACGCCCGATGGGTGCACAGGCAGGTTGCCGCTCTTGTTTACGGCGACGAAATATTCATCTTCGAAGATTATTGTGTATGAAGGGTCAATTTCAGGTTCGGCCATTTCTTCGGGGATATAACTGACAATATCCCCGGGCCTTACCTTTTTTCCCGGTACTCTTGCGGGCTCTGCGTTCACAAGTACCCGGCCCGCGGCAATCTCTTTCTGCCAGGCAGTCCTGCTCAGGTAGCTGAACCTTTCAGGAAGGTAAACGTCAAGTCTCATGGCCGCGGTCCCCTGTGGAACCGCGGATTCTATTATCCTCTCGGCGCTTTCTTTCATGCTACATCAATACCGAGATCATGCCCTCGCGCATGAAGCCCCGCCTGTCAAAATCCTTGTCTGTAACAACATACTCCTGGTTACGCAAAAATCCCACGTGGCTCGCAACACCGTCGTTCATCTGAAGCATAATTTTTTTAGCTACATCAATGTTTTTGTATGAATCAGACCCCTTCCATTCCCTGTACACGCCGGCGTTGAACAATACCTCGACCTTCTCCGCCACAGAGCCATCAAGTTGTATGCTGCGCACCTCGACCAGTACTTTGTGAAGGAGCTCAGCTGCCATGGACTGCATTACACCGGTTATATAGCCGGTAATCACCCCCGCGCTGTCCCTGAGCGCAATATTTTCCGCGCCCTTCTCCTTTATCACTGAAGCAAGAACATCTGTGAATTTCCTGTAGGCTTTATCCCCCGCGTCATTGCCGTATTTCCTGTTGATCTCACCAAGGTTGCTCATCTCGCAGCAGAATACAAAACGGGGCACATCGCCGGTGTAACATTTTTTTGAATCATAATATACCGGCTGAATGAAATCCTCGAAGTATTCCCATTTCCTGAGGCCCGTAAGCGCATCTGTATAGACCCTGTCCATCTCGTCCATGATACCGCCACCCTCTTCGCTTTCCGCCGCTTCGCCTTCACTGTCATGTTTGTCCAGGATATTGCGCAGCCTGTCCACCTCCTGATAGATGGCGCGGATGCCCCTGTTCCCCAGGAACTCGGCAAGATGAAAGGCTACTGAACATCCCGCCTCCAGCAGGTCCATGAGTGAAATATCCTTTTTTGCCAGCAGGTTCTCGATTGTCCTTAACTTTGAATGCTTCAGGCGCGAGTTTATGGCATAGTCATACCTGTCCATGTATTCAGGTGGTTCGTTCCTGCCGGTGGTGTTGAAAGCTGTTATGAGGCCGTGGAACCTGTTGCAGATGTTGTATGTCTTTGATGAAATGAGAGATAGGGTTTCACGCAGCGCCCTGGCCCCTTCAATGCGCGGCAGTTCACTTTCAGTATCGGCCAGCACCTGTACCAGCGAGTCACCCTCTCCGGCCTGGAGTACGCGGAGCGCGGCCAGGTCCTTCCCCCTGCTCCCCTGGAGCTCCAGGGTGAACGCGATAAAATCCTCAACCGCTTTCCGAAGTTCCTGGTGCCGGCTGAAAAATGTATCTGTAACAGCGCCGTCGTACTCAAGCCCGAACCCGCCGTTTCCGGCGACCGGGTCCAGTATTGTCCTGATATACCCGTCTATGATCCTGATCATTTTCGCAAGGGGCCTGTTAGGCTGTTCTTTGCCCGCGCCGTACGATGAAATTTTGTCAAGGAGCGACAGCCTTTCAGCAATTTTTCTGCCGGATTCCCTGTAGCCGCTGACGAGCAGGTTCAGCTCGTCAAGCCTGGACCTGAGCTTGAAGTCCTCATCCTCCTTTTTGGACTCCTCATCGCTGACCCGCTGCACCGCGCCCTGCGTAAGCTGCTTTTTTTCAGCTTCGACCGATCCGTCTTCGTTCGCGAGGTGCATGAGCTGCGTAAAGGTCGTCACCCTCACGCCGAAGTGCGCGGAATAAAAAGAATATAACGCGCCGCATACGGTATTCCTCATCATACTGACGCCGGTCATCCTTACCACCATGTTGTTCTGCAGGGGCCTGTCGGTCATAGACCCTATGTGCCCCCAGAAACCGTGCCCCGGCTGCCGCTCTTTGAGCGCCTTCTTCAGCGCTTTGTCTATGGTTGCCGTGTTTGTAATTACGGCTATGTACTTCGATGTAAAATCCTCAATGTAATCATAAATCTCCGCAGGGTCATAAGCAACCCTGGGCTTGACCTCGTTAAACCTTTCTGCCGAACTCCCTGCCTCTGCGAGTTTCACCAGCGAATTGTACTCAAGGGTGCTGAGGTAATAGTAGTACTCGTCCAGGATCCTGAAAATTTCCGCCTCCGAGCCACGGTACCATGACACGAACCTGGTGCGCAGAATATCAAAGGATGAGCCCTTGTATTCATGCGAAAAGGGGGTTATTGTCCCGTAATCAATGGCGTACCGCAGCATGCGGAACCAGTTAACAATAAAAAGGGGCGACTTCGACAGGGCTGAAATCTCCTGTTTCCTTTTTTCACTCTCGACCTTTATGGCAGAATCAGCCGAGTGCCTCTCCCTGACGCTCCTTATAAGGTCCTCGGCCATGCGCTTTTTGGCCAGGTTCCCCAGGCCCGATGAGGATATCACCGCGAACCTCTCTTTCTCATGGCGGGTAAGCCTGATCTTTTTCTCCTCCATGTACTTTGCGAAGGAACTGACCGTCTCTTTAAAGGCGCTGTAGTGGTTTCTCTCTGTTGAATTGGACGAAACCTTCATCTCGTCTAAAACCCGGTTGAGCTTGTCAATATACTCCCTGTGCTCCCTGGAATAGAGGCCTACCTCGTCTAAATATCCCTCAACCTGTTTTTCTATGCCCTCTTTCATTAAGCTCCCTTCGTCTGAATTCCCTGTAAATAAAGCGTGTTAAACCGGCGCATAACCTTGATAATCCTTCATGGCCTGCTATTTTAAAGTTAGCCCTTTGAAATTTAAGGTCAAGCGCCAATTCCTTAAAATTATAAAAAATGATTGTAAACAGGGAGTCATTATTTTTTCTGATACATTAACGAGCAATTGCAGGAAGGATCATGAAAAAGAAATTGTCCATAATTGTCCCCACATTCAGGGAGGCGGAAAACATCCCCGAGCTCACAAGGCAGATAGACATTGCGGTGAAGCCTGACTATGATTACGAAATCATCATAGTGGACGACAACTCCCGTGACGGAATCGAAAAAAAAGTTGATGAGCTTAAAAATGCCTACCCGGTAAAGCTCAAGATACGCTTTGATGAAAAGGGGCTCTCCTCTGCCGTAATCTCCGGCTTTGACATGGTTACAGGCGATATAATCGTTGTTATGGATGCCGACCTGAGCCATCCCCCTGAAAGGATAACTGCACTTGCAGACAAGATAGCCAATGAAAACTACGAGTTCGTCATAGGGAGCAGGTTTGTCGAAGGGGGCTCATCTGACCACTTCAGCCTGTACCGTAAAACAAACGCCCTGATATCAAAACTCATTGCGCGCCCCTTTACCAGGGTCAAAGACCCCATGGCAGGCTTCTTCGCGTTCCCTGCAAAGCTCCTTGAAAAAAAAGTCCCCCTCAACCCTTTGGGTTTCAAGATAGGCCTGGAGCTCATTGTCAAGCTCTCCCCTCAGAGGGTAACAGAGGTGCCGATCCAGTTCCAGGAGAGGCTCTACGGCGAAAGCAAGCTTACCTTCAGGCAGCAGATACTTTACCTGGTGCATATATGGCGACTCTTCAGGTTCAAGTACAGGACGCTGGGGGAATTCGTGGTATTCTCCATGATTGGCACAACGGGCATGGTCATAGACCTCTCTGCGATCCACCTGTCATACAAACTACTGTTATGGATGCAGGGATCAGGCATAATCAGCGCGCCCCCGTATTTCATGAACCTGCTGGGTACAGACGCGGCAGGTTGCATGTTCCGCGCAGCGCTGGTACTGGGATTCGTCCTTGCACTTACATCGAACTTCCTGCTCAACCGTTACATGAACTTCAGGCGCACCGGCGCCCATATACTGCAGCAGTACGTCAGGTTCTTCGTTGTGAGCATCGCGGGCTTCACCGTAAAGTGGCTCATATCGGTCCACCTGTTCGAAACCAACCCGTTCTTCCACAGGTACTACCTGCTCGCTGCGTTCATGGGAATAATGGGCGGGCTCGTGATAAACTTCGCCGGTTCAAAACTGCTGGTGTTCCGCTTTAAGGGGGAGGAGTAACATGGAATGCAAAAAAGAGAGGAACCTTAAAGGCTGCAACTGCACATACGAGCCATGCTCCCGCAAGGGACTCTGCTGCGAATGCATCTCCTACCACAGAAAGACCAGGGAACTCCCCGCCTGCTTCTTCCCTGCAAAGGCCGAGAAGACATACGACAGGTCTTATGAAAACTTTGCGCGCCTTGCCGCCAGGGGCGAACTGTAAAGTTATCCCGGCCCGAAAGGGCCGCATTTACATCTTTCCTTAATTTAGTTTTACTTACCATGAACTTTTTGCTATATTTGTTGAATGAAAATAATAAGCAGCCTGAACCTGTTACTCTCCCGCCATTCTCTGAACATTGAAAAGCCAGGACTAATCTGGTTGACAGGGACGTATTTATTCATTAACAATTTCCGGTATACCTGGAGGACAAACATGCTTAACATAAGATCGTTCATCATTGCCGCAATTATATTTTCCCTTCTCTCTGCCTGTTCATCAACAACGAAAGAGGCGGTTGTACCGGAAAAAACCGGCTGCTTATCAGGTGACTGCGCCAACGGCGCAGGGACATTTGTTTACCCCGACGGCAACACCTACACCGGAAGCTGGAAAAACAGCAAAAGGGAGGGCCGGGGCGAACTGGTTTACTCTGACGGAACGAAGCAGACCGGTACCTGGTCGAACAACTCCATGAACGGCGACGGCATCATGGAATTTTCATCGGGCGACGTATACAAGGGTACATTTAAAAACTCGGCATTTCTCAGTGGGAAATACACCTACGCCGACGGCACGGTTGAAGAGGGTGATTTTATTGAATATGTTTTTGCCGGTACCATTAAGCTCCCCGTGACAGTTGACAAGGATAAGGTCGAAGTTGGCAGGGTGCTCAGGGTAAACGAGGAGACAAAAGAGGTCGAGATAAGCGGCACCAGCTACAGGGCAGGCGACAAGCTCTATGTCGAGGTTGAATCGGTCATGGCAGCGCTCAAGGTTGTGACAATCGGCAACGGCTCAACGACCTGTGTCATGATAGGCCAGACCGCGAAGTACATAACAAAAGTCAGCAAGGGCATGCCCCTGTACAAGCTCATGGGCGGAGTGAAAAAAGGTTCAAACGAGTTCCTCTTCCCCAACGGCAACAGGTACGTCGGCGAGTACAAGGGCGACCTGATGGATGGCAAAGGGACTTTCTACTGGACCAACGGCACGGTTTATGCCGGCGAGTTCAAAAAGGGGAGACGTCACGGAAAGGGCGTTATCCACAACTTCGACAGGACCGTGTATGACGGCGACTGGAAGAACGGCAGGTATGACGGTTACGGAAGGTACGAGTGGCCTACCGGGACGCTTTACGAAGGGGGATATAAAAACGGAACCAGGACAGGCAAAGGCAACATGAGCTGGTCTTCGGGCGCCACCTATTCCGGGGAATGGCTTGATGATTACTATCATGGACAGGGAATAATGCACTACGATGACGGCACATGGTATGAAGGTGGGTTCGCCTACGGCTGGTACCATGGAGAGGGCGCCATTCATGAAAAAGATGGAAGCATCAAACAGAAAGGCAAATGGAATTACGGGAAATTCCTGGGCGGCAAATAGCCGCATCCCATTAAACAAGGAGCATACATGTGAATTCTGATGAACGAAAAAAAATCCTTCTTGTTGAAGATGAAGTCATCATAGCAGCCGCTGAGTCACGCACGCTTGCCAGGTACGGGTACAACGTCATTACCGCGACCAGCGGTGAAAAAGCAATCTCGTTTATTGATGAAAACCCACCCGTGGACATGGTTCTCATGGACATCAACCTGGGAAGCGGAATAAGCGGCACAGACGCCGCAGAAATAATACTGAGCAGGCATGACATACCTGTCGTTTTCCTTTCATCGCATACCGAGAGAGAGGTGGTCGACAAAACCGAAGGTATAACATCCTACGGTTATATCGTGAAAAATTCCGGCGATACAGTTATGCGCGCATCAATCGAAATGGCCTTCAGGCTCTTTGCATCCCGTGTAAAAGAGAAGGAGAGCGAGGCATTCAGGAACCGGGTCTTTGAAAGTTCATGTGTTCCCATAGTAATCATGGACAGCCGGACATTCAGGTTTATAGATTGCAACCCGGCTGCGGTGGCCATCTATGGTTTAGGCTCACGTGAAGATGCTATCGGCAGATCACCAATTGATGTTTCCGCGCCGGTCCAGTATGACGGAACACCGTCGCAGGTAAAGGCTGAAGAATATATCAGCTCGGCAATAGATCAAAAAGAGGTCGTATTTGAATGGCTGCACCGCAGGCCGGACGGCAGGCTGTGGGATGCAGAGGTGCATCTCATGAGCTTCCAATCTGCGGGGTGCACCCTGCTGCAGTTTACACTGCAGGACATAACCAGACGCAAGGCGGTTGAGAATGCACTGGAATCCTGGAAGATCCGCTATGACATGATAGTTACGGCTTCGGGCATGGTTGTATACGAATACAATGTCGCCTCAGGAGAAATAAAATGGGGGGACAGCATGCACACTGTCCTGGGTTACACGGATGATGAAATCTCCGGTGGCATAGACCAGTGGATCGGATGGCTCCACCCTGAGGACAGGGATGCAACACTGGCCTACCTGAATGACACCATGGAAAAGTGCGGTTTCTGGGACGCCGTATACCGGCTTCGCCGCAAGGACAGCGGATATGTATGGATGCGCGATCGTGGTTTTTTTGTTGCCGGGCCAGCGGGGCATGCAGACAGGCAGCTGGGCCTGCTTGAGAACATAACAGAACACCGGAAGGCTGATGAGAAGATAAAAGCTCTTCTGCGTGAAAAAGAGATGCTGCTGAAAGAAGTCCACCACCGCATAAAAAACAATATCGCAGCCATGGAAAACCTCATGTCCCTGCAGCTCGATGACATAATATATCCCGAGGCACGTTCAGCGCTGCACGACGCAATCGGCCGGATCAAGAGCATGCGCATGCTGTATGACAGCCTGGAGATAGCCGACAATTACCAGGACATATCGATCAATGGATATATCAGCAGGCTTATTGACAGTATACGGGCCAGCTTCACCTTAAATTCGGGCATAGAAATTTCAATGGAGATTGACGACATAGTGCTTGGCCCTAAAATGCTGTATCCCCTGGGACTTATCTGCAACGAACTGGTTACCAATGCAATCAAATATGCCTTCGAAGG
>CAYTSF010000142.1:0-8336 GCA_964440335.1 uncultured Leptospirales bacterium | reverse complement strand
CGGTTCATCCATTAAAACAACATTCCCCTTTTCATCAAAGCTCACGCCGTTGAGTATAACAAAACCGCCGTCGTTGTGTGGATCACCCGCCATGAATGACTCGCCCAGGAAATCAAGGCATGTTCCGTTTATGATAACCCTGGGTTTACCAACTGAGTTGATCAGCGGTCGTCCCGCAGCGTTGCCCATAACATATATCTCCGCGCCCTTGGCGCCGTAGAGGAAAGTCTGGCCGACATCTCCGTATATCACCAGTTTGCCGCTTTTTATTATCTGGCCAAGCTGATCCTGTGCATTGTTGTGCACGTTTATTGTCATGCCATCAATGCCGGAGGCAAGGTAGTCACCAACACTGTCGTAGGCATCGATTACAACATCGCGCGAATCCGGACCAAAACCATTTCCCATGTAACGCTGGCCCGTACACCCGAACACGATGAACCTTCTCCATCCCTTCATGTAGGCATCCATGAGCAGTGAAGCGTCATTGTTAACACCCTCCGGAGGGAATCCGTAAGCATTAATAACAAGCACGGCTTCATGAAACGTCGGCGCCCTGAGAGTACCGGCAGATGAAAAGTCAATAAGTCTGTAACTCATTGATGCATCAGCCTTATCATCATTTATATATGGCAGGGACTTAAAGAGACGCGCGAGTTCCATCCTCAGCATGTGAAGTATATTGCTCCTCTTCTTTGTCCCGGTTGAATACCGTATGTCATTGAGCAGTGTAAACGCCTTAACCGCAGCTGCAACAGACAGGGTATCTGAAGCTGAAGATGTCACTGCGCGGAGTACGCTCCTGAACTCACTGTAGGTCCAGGATGGAATATTCTCCTTAATATATGCGTACAGAGAATCTCCACCTTCAGCGGACTTCTCCTTCAGTTTCAACATTATACTTTCAGATGGTTCCATTGACTCAAAGCTCATGTCACTGAAGTCGCAGGCATCAGTTGCCTTCGGAAGAACAACCTCTTTCCCGAACTTGTCTGCGCACCGGAGCCTCATCCTTCCCGATTCTTCTGCAACATTGAAGATGAATGCGCCGCCGTCAGTATGGCTGCCGCCGCGTGCGTTCCAGTACTTGTCTGCCACAGGGCATATGCGAATGTCATCCTCTGACATGCTGTGAAGAGTTGCGTCTATGGCCTGTTTTTCAGAGGCTATGAGCCCCACCTGAACTTCGCCGTCGCAGAAGGCAAAAACCTGGGGCCTGAGCATTGCCGTGTCAGTTATCCCCAGGAGCTGGAAGCGTTTACGCAGCACCTCGTTACGTGCAATAATGAAGAACCATGGGCCGTCGGGTGAACCGTGTATATGTGTTGCCTGGATTGCCCTGTAGAGTTTCTGCTTCTCTTCGGGAAGCCTGTCAAAGTCAAGCTCAGTTGTTGGCGCCAGGGCTTCAATAATATGTTCAAGTGAATAGTGATAGTTCCTGCTGAGCAGGTCAAACAACAGGGCGGACACCTCTGTGTCCGTGAGGAACTGCGGGCGGATGTTGCGCTGAAGCAGGTGCTCGGTCACTGAATGATAGTTGGCAAAGTCACCGTTGTGAACCAGTGCCATGTTTATGCCAGTAAAGGGGTGGGCGCCCGCGGGGTGCCACACGCGTCCCTTTGTGGGGAACCTCTGGTGAGCAATCCACACGTGGGCCTTCAGGTCGCGTATTTTATAGTAATCGACTATGGCCTCTGCAAAGCCCACGACTTTCAGTATCATGATGTTCTTTCCATGGGAGAGTACGAATGCCTTCTTATCGCCCAGGGATGAATAGTATTCCTGGTTAAGCCTGAAGGTGTTCTGGTTGATGAACTCCTCTTCAGCTTCATCGCGGGTGAGCCCCTGGAGGCTGTGCTTTGCGATGAATTCATCGAGCACTACCTTTTTAACGCGTACAAAGTAACGGGCCACGTCTGGCGGAAGCACTTCAAGTCCGGGTACTGATTTCCAGTCATCGACCTTGTCAAGCATTGCCGATGCAGCAATGTCGAAGAACGGAGTTATGTACTTCGCTTCAAGTTCAGATTTAACTGATGGCTCCAGGAGGGCTATGTGCAGCATGTATTGGCCTTCAAGGATCTCCCTTGAAACACCAAGCTGTTCAGGGACAAACCCCACTGCTGCAATACCGCCCCCCTTGCCGTTACCACGGTTGTGCATCTGCTTTGAAGGCTCATAAATATGCTTGCCGCGCACAGGCTCTGTACAACAGAAACCAACTACGCCGCAGCCCCCCTCCTCGGCCTCTTTATATACCACAGGCGGCAGGTCATATTCAGCAATGAGCCTCCCCTTTGATTCGATGATTTTCTCTATTATATTCCTTCTCACTGCCTGTACTCCACGTCATTTGTGTAATCAAGGTGCATGAGCAAGTCCGGCCTTCCACGGAGTTTTGCAACGCTGTCAAGTCCAAGGCGCTGCATAATCCTCACAAGCTCGTTCCTCCATGCATTGTATGTGTTTATGAGTCTCTGTGTTCCCCACTCAAGGTCTATCTTTGATGCCAGTTTTTTGTCTGTTGTTGCAATACACCTGGGGCATCCGCGTCCGGCAGAACACCTGCCGCACCTGACGCATCCCAGGGCGATCATCTCCATTGTCCCTACAACTACACCGTCTGCACCCAGTGCGATTGCCTTTGCCACATCGTATGGGTTTCGTATACCGCCGCTGGCAATAAGCGTGACAGCTTCGCGCGCACCCTCTGCCACCAGGAAATTATGAACCTTGGGTATTGCATACTCAATGGGCATGGCTATATTCTTCTTTGCAATTTCAGGAGCTGCACCGGTACCCCCGTAACCTCCGTCTATGTGAACTATGTGTACCCCCGCCGAGTAACTACCCACTGCCACCATGTCAACATCGTTCGGAGTGGATACTTTTGCAGATACCAGCGCGCGCCTGTTCAGGTGCTTTATCCAGTCAATGTGCTTCATGTGATCTTCGATTGAATAAACGCTGTGAAAGGGGAAAGGGGAAAACAGCGGAATCCCCTGAATGGTCTCCCGCATCATTGCGACTGCAGGTGTATTCTTGTCACCCAGAAGGTGTCCACCCAGGCCGGGCTTCGCTCCCTGTGCGTATTTAAACTCAACAATAGGCACGCGCTGAATGGTCTCCTCGCGTACACCAAAGAGGCCCGTTGCAACCTGCGTAATAACATGGTCATCGTATGGCCTCATCCTCTCCATGTAGCCGCCCTCGCCTGTACAAGTGAATGTGTTCCATGCAACTGCGGCCCGCGCTTTTGAAAGCTGCGTAGTATTGCTCACTGAACCGAACGACATACCGCCGCCATACCATGGAACATCTATTTTAATCTTCGCACGACCATCGTTGCGTCGGTTTAGCTGAAGCGTTGTGTCAATATCCTCTTCTTTAAGCTGCACAGATGGTTTTTCAGGGAATTTAAACCTTATCCTGTCAAAGCCTCCCCCCGAATTGCCAGTCTCGTATTCCAGGCCGTAGTCCTCCGCAGGCACCTCGCCGGTTTCAGCCATCTTCCATGTAGCAAGGATCATATCAGCAGGCCACCTGAAATCTCCAAGTACCTTCATCATGGGGTTCTCTTCAATGCGCAGGGCCTTCTCCGGGCATATATCAACGCAGTAAGTCCCTTTCTTCCGGCAGCTGGGGCCGAAGCACATGTGGTGTTTCGGCTCAAGGAAGTACTTATATCCCTGCTTCATCACATGGACACCCTGGGGGCAAACCTCTGCACATTTGCCGCACATGGTGCATTTATTATCATCCCTGAAGATTACGTATCTGCCGATCTCGTTCCTGTAACGCGGAGGCGCCGGTTTTACAGTTCTGTCCTGTACGTACTGGGGAGTTCTTGTCCTGAAGGTCTTTTCAGGAAGTATATCTTCAAGCCTGTTTTCTGTTTCCAAAAAGTTTCCCAAAAGTCTCCTCCTCAAGCTGTTCAAAAAACATTGCGCGGCCCGTATCGCCGCGCAGCCTCCTGGCGTCGCGCATACCCATTGCGCCCATGAGCTCAACCATCTGGTCGTGCCATGCTCCTATGAGGTTAGTCATGCGCCCGGTGGCATATGCATCATCCGCCTCCTCGATCTTTGCAGGGCACGGGTGGCTGCCGTCGCATTTAAAGCACAGCCTGCACTCCATTGCCACAAGCAGCGGCAGCTCTGCAGAAACGAGATCCGCACCGCAGATGACCCCCTTGGCCATGTGTTCTGCCAGGGCAATGCCGCCGCCTGCAATGAGCGTCACGTCATCACGCCTGCCTTTTTCAATGAGCGCGCGGTGTATGTCACGGATCATCTCTTTTATAAACAGAGGTCTATCCACGCCAATCTGGCTGCCGTTATGGTCGGCCACAACATGGATGACCTCAATGTCATCATTAGACAACTCAACAGCCCTTTCAACACCCGAAGCATCGAGCTTCACACGGACTGCGACAATAATCTCAGGGTGTATGGACTTCAGTTCTTTTATGCGCGCAAGAGCAGCGGGTCCATCCTCAACTTCGGCAAACTGTGTCTGCCTCAGGATTTCTGCGGGTACCATCTTCGCATCATCTGCAAAATAGAACGCTATATTGGGCAGGTACTTCCCCCTGCCATCTATAAAAAATTCATGTCTGTCGGATTTGAAAACCGCTATAAGTCCAGTGTTGTGTGCTGTTTCAGAAATGACAGCATCCAGTTTCGGCAGTACAAAACCTTCAGGGAGCATGTCAATTATCAGCGGCATTGGACTTGATATGACAGGAGAAAGCGCGGTGAGGCATGCGTTGCCTTCAAGGGACAGGAACGATGCCTTCCTTCCAATATCTACAGCTGTGCTTATATATTCGCGGCCGTGGATACCGTCCCTTGTGGGACGCACGATCTCCGACATGTCGGTCCACATGGAATCGAACCCGTAACCCGAGAACTTTCCGCCGTATCCTGCGCCCGAAACCGGTATCTTTGCGGTCTCTGCCTGGAGCCACGTGGTCTGTATGATCTCGGGCCTCCAGTAGGAATTGCCGAGCTTCTCCCACTCCGGGTTGATGGACAGCCGAAGCAGGTTCTTCGTGCATTCCTGCACGCATGAAAAACAACCCATGCAGTCAAAAAACAGCGAATCAACGCTGTCAATGTTCCTTATAAATTTAGCCTCCTCCCTGTGGCGGTCGAACACGCAGGCCTTCTTGACACAGTTGTGGCAGCGCGCGCAATCCTCACGCCAGTCAACGATGCCGTACCTGCCTATGCGCGGCCGCCTGGGCGGGACCGGTTTTGTTTCAATATGATATTTTTCAGGCATAAGATCTCCCCACCACCATTACTCAGCTAACAGGCCCGATGCAGACAGGACTTCAGTTATTATCGACTCCTTACCGCCGGAGAAGATGTGTATGCCTCTCACACCTTTTATGGACTTCAGCTTTGCTGCAGTCTCTGCAAATATTGCCACGCCCTCTTTTCTCTGTGCAGCAGCGTCCCCTGCCGCTTTCAGTCTCTCAATTACGCCTGCGGGAATATGGAAGTCCGTATATTTCGCTGCAAGCTCCTCAGCCTCTACCGCGCTTTCAAGGGGGAACAACCCCGCGATGACAGCTGCCCTTGTGCTGATACCTTCACTGTTCACCGCATCCATCCACCTGCTGAAACCATCAATATCAAATACGGCATGTGTCTGAATGAAGTCCGCGCCGGCATCGACCTTCTGCACCACCCTGAGGATGTTAAGCTCAACTGGCGCCAGGTATGGATTTGCCACAGCACCCGTTACCATGTTAAAAGAACCATCGATCTTAGCACCATTTAGCAGCTCTCCACCGGCCATCTTTTTTACCATGGCAATGAGCTGTGTTGAATCGATATCGTACACGTTTGCTGATTCAGGGTTGTCCGTCAGCACCTGGTGGTACCCGGACAGGCACAGGATGTTTTTAATTCCCAGGGATGCCGCGCCAAGTATGTCGGACTGTATTGCAATGCGGTTCCTGTCCCTGGTCACAACCTGGTATATGGGCTCAACTCCCCCCTGCGAGAGGAGAATTGAAGCAGCCAGGCTCGACATTGACACGCCGGCCGGGTTGTCAGCCACGTTCACCGCGCCGGGTACTGCTTTCAGCATTTTCAACCTCTCAGCGGGTACTGCGGACGATACCGCTGCACCCGGAAGGTATTCTGCTGTAACAACAAAATCATTATCTTTTAATCTCTGAGCAAAATTCTTTAAGTTAGACATCGTTTAATCACCAGTATAAAATCTAAGCTACGCACTTACTCCGCACATCTGCTTGGTACTCTTTAAGTTTGATATAAATTCATTTATTGCTGCGGTGACACGTTCGGGATTGCTGCTGTCCATTTCCATCACCACAACACGACCACCATCAACACCGGTTTCGGCAAGCAGCGAGTTTACGCTTTCGGCCCTCATGCCTGTTCGCATGTTGCCCTCCATATGGCGGCATTTGTCTGACGGGCAGGTGAGGAGCACCAGGCCGTCAGCGCCTGTCTCGAATACCTTCACCATGTACAAAAGGTTTAACTTACCCGAACATGGAATTGCCGTCATCACAACTTCGTCACCATGCATACCGATCTCCGAAGCATCAAGTTTCGCGGACCCGACACTGTTGGAGCAATACATTATGTAAACCTTAACATCACTTTCATTGCCGATCATTCTGTTCATGATATCATCTCCAATGATTATTTCTTGAGATCATAGAAATGACACACGTTGATTTAATCAACAATTACAGTCCTTACAATATTTCATGAGTGTTAAATTTTACATGACATTTAACAAAAAACGATGTATCGTTAATTATAATGTTATGCGGAATGCCGAAAAGCATGCGTGTTAATTCTTTTAATACAAAAATGTTCCGTTTTTTTAAACCTTATTGTTACGTTCATGTTACAAAATAAAACATGTTGAATCCAGCAAGGCAACATTGACGGCATGCAACCTCGCGCTATCAAAAAAAAATATTCGCCACTGTCTGCTATCAAATTAAATTGCATGTTAAATATCTTTATTATTATTCATATGCTGATCACACAACAAACAGTACGAGTACTGAAAAAAGCATTCATCGATAGATTCAAAAAAGTATATTCAATACAGTCTCAAATTTTTAATTTAATAACTTTTTTTCTGCACATGGTATGAATCCCGTGCGCAGAAACTTGTTTTTCAATCTAAAGGAAAGCAACGTTATCCAGAAACATTTTATGCCCTTCAGAAAATGGCTATACACATAATTATATGTTCACCGCCCGCCTACGACGGGAGGAGAACAATAGCAACCGGTGAACAGCATTTTCTTATGGGTATAACAGAAAGAAATCGATTATTTATAACATTCACAAAATGGCTATACACATAATTATATGTTCACCGCCCGCCTACGGCGGGCGGTGAACATAACAACTGTGGAAAACCAATTTATTATGAGTATAAATAGGGAAAAGATTGTTATATTAATCCGGCATTTTATACTACTTATAAGTTTAGATATTTTACCGGTCAAAAATTGATATTTTTAATTTGACAATTAAGGACATTTATTATAAGAAAAAAGAGATTCATGATAAAGGTGAGGCATCCAATGCTGGAAGAACGAAGAATTATACCCCGTTACCAGGCTGATTTCATCGTAGACATCGAATTCAGGCCCGAGCTCAATGCAGCATCATTTATTAATAATTCCGGAAAAGTCGTAAATATCAGCCTTGGCGGGGTATACCTGCTTGTTAATGAAAAGATGAAAAAAGGCGTGCCGCTATCATTAAATTTCAAAATCGCGGGCATGTCCAATACAAACGAAAAAAATCTCTACAAAACAACCGGCCAGGTTCTTCGTTCGGGATCAATAACCGAAGAAACCCCAGAAACAAGAAACAGGTACCACTTCCAGGAAATTAAAGGGAAATATTTCTGCGCGGTTCAGTTCAGCGAGGTCCAGTTCGAACTTTCAGAAAAACTCTCTAAATGCAAACAGGTGTTGTGAAATTTTTTTCTGATACACATAGCCGGATAAACCGTTACCTGTACTTCCCGTACTGCATTGACCATTTATCTGCAATAATAAAAAAGTCCTCATAACCATTTGCGATAATAAACTCGATTGCCTCCCTGTATTTTCCATATTTATACCCCTTCTTTGCGTGAAACTCACCTATGATTCCGCATTTACTGTACCCGCTGCAATCCGCGCATGAATAGAATCCTTTTTGTATGCAGCATATTTTTATCCTGCACCTTGCCTTTGAAATGTCCCTTTCAGCGGAGGTGTAACCTGTTTTACAGCCTTTACATGCATTTTGTTTCATTACCCTGCATGTGGCACAGTA
>CAYTSF010000141.1:6993-8533 GCA_964440335.1 uncultured Leptospirales bacterium | reverse complement strand
TAATATATATCCCTCCATGTAAAAAATCCACACCCTGATTAATAAAAAACACTAAATTTTCCATATATTAAATTAATCAGGTGACATATCAATAACCGGTTTGTATTTTATCACAGTGTCAGCTTCAGAAAAGACATCGTCAATACCATACCATCCAGGCTGAGACAAAATTAAGGGGGATTTCATGTTCCGCAGGATTGTAACTATTATAATATTTATTGCATGCCTGTCAGCGGCAGGCGCAGAGACACGGGATGAGCGTATTGTGAAGGTCCAGCACTTCGGATACGAAAACCGGCTCGACTGGGAATACTCTGCTTCGTATGATGAAAAGGGGAACATCACCCTCGCGAAGATCTTTGATGAAAAGATGAGATTCATGGCGCATGTGGCTTTTACCTATGACGAAGACTTCAGAATTGTCACAGGCGAATACTATTATTATATGCGTGAATTGGACCAGTATATCCTGGCAGAGGGTGACGAGGTAAAGAGGAGCAAGAAGTGCTACATGAGGGACAACAAACTCAACCTGACAATAGTTGATGAATTTGACAGCAATGGTTATCTTAAAAAATATACCGAGTACGACACATCAGGAAATGTATACAGGACAAAAAACTATACATGGATTAATGACCATACCATGAGGGCTGATTCGTATAACGCGAGCAATGATATTGAAGGTTACCAGATCATCAATTTTAACGCGCAGGGAGTGGTTGAATCAATCTATGAGTATTCAGCCGATGGCACAATGACCGGGCATATGAAAATGATCATGGGCCAGGGCCATATGTCAGGGGAGAGCATCAATCTTGTAATATACTGATCTGCTATTTCAGAAGCACCGCCTGATATAACAAGCTGTGCACTGGTTTTACCTGGTCTAATGGACGAAAAAAGCCCCCTTCAGTCTTTCTGAAGGCATCAAACACCGGTCTGGAAAAAAGTCTATTATTATGAGCATATCCATTTTATGAATGGTATATATAAAGTTACAGGAGGGACGCATGTTCAGGAAGACGTTGATTGCAGTAATATTTTTTCTTTACATAACAGTTTTATACGCTGAGGGACTTGACACACGTATAACAAGGATCCAATACTTCAGGACCGACAACAGCCTGGAATACGAGGTCATTGTTTACTACGATGAGAATGGAAACATCACAAAGGGAAAGCTCTTTGATGAATACATGAGGGTCGCCGGTTATGTGGATTTTGAACGTAACGCCCAGGGCAAAACGATAAAAGAACTGAACTATGACTATAACCGTCAGCTTTACCAGTACACCATCGTGGAATACAGCGAGAACAAAATGAGCAGAAAAGTATTTAACATCGATGACAGCCCTGTGGGTACCTGGGTTGATGAATATGACAGCAGGGGGAACCTTGTTTCAATAACAGCATATAACACATCGGGGGAAGTCTGGTGCGTTACAAAGTATACATGGATAAACAGCCGCGAGCTGAAATATGAAAGCGTTACCAGTGATGGACAGGTAATTGGTTCCGCCATAATGAGGTTCAATGC
>CAYTSF010000141.1:0-6893 GCA_964440335.1 uncultured Leptospirales bacterium | reverse complement strand
TCCTGCATAATTGTATTATATTCTTTTTCATAAAAGCTGTAATTGAACGGGCTTAAATGCAAGTGTATGAACAGTGGGGGTCCGTCCTCATAAATTATGCAGGGAGGTTTTTTATGATGAAGATTATTGCCATGCTTGTCTGTCTTGCCATGTTCGCTGTGGCGTTCATGGGCTGCGGTCATTTTAAAAAACCGCTGAAGGATGCATGCGCCAGCGATTATGTGCTGCAAACTGACAGATAAAATTTTACAGTACAATATTTGCTAATCCGTACCGCACAGAAGGCCTTCTTCATCGGATACCTTTGATAAATGCTGCAACGGCAGCCGAAGGATCATTGCCCGATGAAGATTCTTTTGTGACGATATCTGTAACCGCGCTCCCGATGATCGCACAGTGCGCGGCCTTTGACAGTACATCCACCTGGGACTTCTCCCTTATACCGAAACCTGCGGCAACAAATTTTCCTGTTACACTGTGGCACATCTCAAGGAAGGCCAGGTGCTCAGCCGTAAGCTCTGTCCTGCGCCCGGTAACGCCGGCGCGGAGTACAGCGTAAAGAAAGGGTGAACCGCTTGTGCGGCAGACATCCGCTATACGCTCAGGGCTTGACCCGCCCGTGACAAGGGGCACGAAAGCTATCGATGCGTCGTTGCATTTTTTAATGAGCCCCAGTTCATCGTCAGCGGGATAGTCGGGGATTATAACGCCGCTTATGCCAAGCCCGGAAATTCTCGACACAAAACGATCTATACCGTATCTGTATACTGGATTGATGTATGACATGATCAGTATGGGTATTCCCTTAATTGCAGCAAGACGGCCGGCCATGTTCAATACATCATCGGTGGTGGTCCCTGCAATCCTTGCCTTTGTGTTGGCTGTCATGATAGATGGGCCGTCCGCAGTGGGATCACTGTATGGTACCTGTATCTCCACAAGGTCCGCACCAGCAGCAGCCATTGAGGCCACCAGATCTTCGCTCGCCGCCAGTGAAGGAAAGCCGCCCACCACGTGTGTCATGAGCTTTATGCCATTCCGGTTTTCAAAGGCGTTCCTGATTCTCTCTATACCGGTCATTTTGTTTCCTCCATTCGGGAGATTTCGGATTTCAGGAAGTCCTTCCATCCTGAATCAAAGTACGGGGCAGTAATGAAGATGTCCTTGTCGCCGCGGCCGGAAACATTCACCACAAGGACCTGATCCTTCCGCATCAGGGGAGCCCGCCTGAATGCCCCGGCAAGGGCATGGGACGATTCCAGCGCGGGCATGATGCCCTCCATCCGCGCGGTGAGCTTCACCGCCTCAAGCACCTCGCTGTCGCGCGCATAGACAAACTCAACGCGCCCGGTGTCATGAAGATGCGCAAGCTGCGGCCCCACGCCAGCGTAATCCAGCCCCGCGCTTATTGAATGCGTTGTCAGAAGCGAGCCCTGGTCGTCCTGCAGAAAGTACGACTTATAGCCCTGGACAATCCCCTCTTTACCTGAACCGTTAAGCCTCACGGCATGGTCGCCATCCTTCGATGATCGCCCGCCTGCCTCAACCCCGACGAGTTCCACGCTGTCGTCAAGGAACTCGTTGAAGAACCCGATTGAATTTGAACCGCCGCCGACGCATGCAATCATCGTGTCAGGGAGCCGTCCCTCCTTATCCATGATCTGCCGTTTGACCTCGCGTCCTATAACAGACTGGAATGTGCGGACCATTTCAGGGTAGGGGTGCGGGCCCAGAGCAGAGCCCAGGATGTAGTGGGTGTCATCAGCGCGCTCGGTCCAGTTGCGCAGCGCGGCATTGACCGCGTCGGTCAGCGTCTTCGAGCCCTCAGTGACGGGCGTGACCTTCGATCCGTAGAGTTCCATGCCCAGGACATTGGGGTGCTGGCGCGCCATGTCGATCTCGCCCATGAAAATTTCGCACTCGAGGCCAAGCATGGCCGCCACAGCAGCGGTCGCAATGCCGTGCTGGCCCGCGCCTGTCTCCGCGATGACGCGGCGTTTTCCCATGGCCTTTGCAAGGAGACCCTGGCCCAGGGCGTTGTTGATCTTGTGCGCCCCGGTGTGGGCAAGGCATTCCATCTTCAAATAGATGCGCGCGCCGCCCAGGTGGTGCGTCAGGTTAGCGGCATGGTAAAGGGGCGTGGGCCTGCCGATGTAGTCGGTGCAGAGCCGGTCGAACTCACGCATGAACTCTTCATCGGCAATGCACCGCCTGTATGATGCCTCGAGTTCCACAAAAGTCTTATGCAGTACCTCAGGTATGAACCTGCCGCCGTGTTTTCCGAAGTACATGCCATCTTTCATATGTTTCTCCCTGAGACCGCGTCCATGAGCCTCATGATCTTATCTTTAGATTTTATGCCGGGGGATGTTTCAACCCCGCCTGAAATGTCTATGCCGTCAGGATGCGCGCCGGTTATAATGTCCATGACATTGTCCGGGCCTATCCCCCCCGCGATGAAAAATTCCTTCCCCGCTTCCCGGAGCATGTTTCCTGCCATGACAGCCGAATCCATCCCTACCCTTTCACCGGAGCCACCGTATACCTTCTGCGAAAATGAATCAATGATGACTGTTCTGCATGTGAGAATTGAAACATCCCGCATGAGTTTCTCTGCATCGGCCTGCACTGAAAGATCTTTCACGCGCATGGCCCTGATGTAGGGGAAGTCGAACCCGGCGCACCTCTCAGCGCTTTCGTCGCCATGCACCTGCGCGATGTCTATTATTCCGCTTTCGATGTATGATATCATCGTCGCCTCCGGGGCATTGACAAAGACACCGGCGATCTCCAGCTTCCTACGCAGCCCAAGCCTCTCCAGTTCATCGCAGACCTCCCCCGCGCGCCTGATATCGACCTGCCGGGGCGAAGGCGCAAAGACAAAACCAATGTAGTATGCGCCTGAAAGAGCACATGTAACAGCGTCCTCAACCCTCGTTATGCCGCAGATCTTTACCTTCATATCTTCCCGTCAAGTGCATCGCGGAACCGCCTCACTGCCGCAGCAGGATCATCCGCCGTCATGAAATGTTCACCGATGAGAAACCCTCTGTAGCCCGCATCGCGCAGCTTCAGCAGGGACTCAACCGAATTGATCCCTGACTCAGCAACCGCTATCCTGTCTCCCGGAATGTACCGGGCAAGGCGTGCCGCCTCATCGGTGCTGACACTGAAATCCTTCAGGTTGCGCGCGTTCACTCCGATGTACCCTGCACCGCACTCCAGCGCCGCATCGACCTCAGCCTCGTTATGCGCCTCAACAAGCACCGCAAGGCCAAGCCCGGAAGCCTCGGCATGCAGATCTTTGAGCTGCGCCCTGTCAAGAATTGAAACTATGAGCAGCATGGCATCAGCACCGGTCAGCACAGTCTCTCGCACCTGCCAGCTGTCTATGATAAAGTCCTTCCGAAGAACGGGAAGCTTTACGGTATTCCTGACGGTGGGGATGTGCTGTATGGAACCCGAAAAGAAGTCCTCCTCGGTCAGAACCGATATGGCCGAAGCCCCTCCATCCTCGTAATCCCTTGCCAGGGACGCGGGGTAATAATTTTCCATAATCACGCCCTTCGATGGAGAGGCCTTTTTACATTCGGCGATTATAAAAGTCCCGTCAGAAGGGAATTTCCTGCTCATAAGGTTGCGGGGTATATGCCAGTTAAGGGGATACTCCCTCTTCATGGCTTCAACGCGCGCGCGTCTTTTTTCAACTATCTGTTCAAGTATGTTCATTGTTCATATCCTCAGGTTTATGCGTTAAATGCCTTCAGTTTCTCATAAACCTCCAGGGCACTCCCCGAATCAAGTGATTTTTCCGCCAGTACCAGTGCATCCTCAAAAGTATCCTTCATTCCTGACGCTATTATTGCCGCAGCGGCGTTCAGTATAACGACGTCACGTTTGGGCCCCTTTTCCCCGCGCAGAATGTTTATGAGTACGGCGGCATTGTCCGCGGGGCTCCCGCCTTTCAGGTCAGACATGGTGCAGAACTCGAACCCGTACTGGCGCGGGTCAAAGGTATATGTCCTGATCCATCCATCCCTGAGCTCTGTTATGCGGGTGCGGTCTGTTAAGGAGATTTCATCGAGCCCGTCCATTCCATGGACTATGAGAGCCCTCTTTGACCCCAGCATGCGGAGAACCCCCGCGATCTTTTCTGTGAGGGAACCGTCAAAGACACCCATCACCTGCCGCTTCGCCCCTGCGGGATTAAGCAGCGGCCCGAGCATGTTGAAGACCGTACGGAAACCAAGCTCCCTGCGGGCCTCGCCAATGTACTTGAATGCCGGGTGGTACTTCTGTGCGAACATGAATGTCATGCCGCACTCCTCCAGACACCTGGCCGAATCATCGGGTAAAAGGTCTATCCTTATCCCCAGCTCCTCGAGAACATCCGCTGACCCTGACTTTGAGGTAATTGACCTGTTGCCATGCTTGGCCACCTTCACTCCGGCACCGGCGGCAACAAATGACGCGGCAGTTGAAATGTTTATCGTACCCGCAGAATCGCCCCCTGTACCGCACGTGTCAACGCCGTCGAACTCCCTGCCTGCCGGAACATGCACAGCCTTATCTCGCAGCACCGACGCGAACCCGGCTATCTCATCGGCGGTTTCACCCTTGAGCGCCATGGTCGCAAGCAACGCGCCGGTCTGCGCGCCGGTCATTGCTCCCGAGGACATGGCTTCCATGATGAACTCGGCCTCGCCGCGCGTCATGTCCTGCCCCGTGGCAGCTTTTTTCAGCAGGGGCTTCACGCTGTAAACCTCTTCGGCTGATTCAAAAAAATTCGACAGCAGCTTCATCCCCTCTTCTGCGCCGACGGACTCGGGATGGAACTGTACCCCCTCAATGCGCAGTTTCCTGTGGCGGATTGCCATGATATCGCCATCGTTTGACCTGGCGCTCACTTCGAAATCCCCGGGCAGCGATGCCTCCTCCGCCACGAGTGAATGGTATCTCATGACCCGCAGCGGATTCGGCAAACCGCGGAAAACAGTCCTTCCATCGTGTTCGGCAAGGTCGTTCTTCCCGTGCATGACACGCTTTGCATGGACGATCTTTCCGCCGTAAGCGGCGGAGATGCACTGAAGCCCCAGGCATACTCCCAGTATGGGCTTTTTCCCGGCGTACTCAAGGATCATGGATTTTGAGATTCCGGCATCATCAGGAGTCCCCGGCCCCGGAGAGATGACGATCTGGCTGAAGTCGAGTTCTGCAATCTCTTCGAGTGTCATGACATCGTTCCGCACGACCTGAACTTCTTTGCCGAGCTGCATTATATACTGCACTATGTTATATGTAAATGAATCGTAGTTGTCTATTACAAGTACCATCAGTTCCTCCCGTTTTTAACTGCATCGATCACGGCCTGGATCTTCGCCATAGTCTCATCGTACTCCCTTTCCGGGTCGGAGTCATAAACTATCCCCGCGCCGGACTGCAGGTACATGCGGCCATCCTTCACTGCCGCAGACCTGATCGTTATGCACGAATCGAAGTTGCCGTTATAGCTGAAATATCCCACAAGCCCGGCGTAATGGTTCCTCTTCACCTTTTCGAGCTCATCGATAATCTCCATGGCGCGTACCTTGGGCGCGCCGCTCACTGTTCCGGCGGGGAACACGGCCCGGATCACATCAACCGGGTCACAGTCCTCCCTGCACTCCGCGCTCACCTCTGATACTATATGCATCACGTGTGAATAGACTTCAACCTCCATGAAGCGGTCAACCTTAACAGTACCCGGCTTTGCTATGCGCCCCAGGTCGTTACGCGCAAGGTCAACGAGCATTATATGCTCAGCCCGTTCTTTTACATCAGCAAGGAGTTCACGCTGCAGCCCGTCATCCTCCTCTGTGCTTTTACCGCGCTTTCTTGTCCCTGCAATGGGGCGGAGCATGGCGCGGTTCTTTTCAACCTTCACCATGACTTCAGGGGAGGCGCCGAAGAGCGTAAAGCCGTTCATGTTGAGGAAAAACATATAGGGCGAAGGGTTGATTGACCTGAGCGACCTGTAAACGCAGAAGGGATCGCCTTTGAAATCCACCTCCATCCTCTGCGAGAGCACAACCTGTATAGCGTCCCCGGCAGTGATGTACGCCTTTATTTTTTTCACCGATGACACAAACTCATCCCTCGATGTAATATGACGTATGCCTTCACCAACCACGGGCAGTTCCCCCGAACCGGGCACCCCGGCTGAAATTTTATCCGACATGCGCCCCAGCATCTCCACGGCTGCTGCATAATCCTCCTCAGGGTCATGGCCGGCGTTCACGTTGTAGACTATCTTTAAAGTGTGCATGAGGTTGTCGAAGACCAGGGTATACCTTGTGACCATGAAGCAGGCATCCGGAATGTCCAGCCCCGGTTTGGAATCATCCAGTGTAATGGACTCAAAGCGGGACACGGCCTCATACCCGATATAGCCCACCGCACCACCGGGAAAGGGGGAAAGGTCTCCCTCCCCGCTGAAGGGCCTTGAAGCGAGAAAATCCTTCACAATCCGCAGCGGGTCAACAGCAGCGAGCTCCCTGGTTCTGCCATTCTCTGTTATGCGGCATATTGTTCCCCTGACCTCGATGACTGCGCATGGATCAACTCCCAGGAATGAATACCTGCCCAGGTGCTGCCCCTTCTCCGCAGACTCCAATAGGTACGATGCGGATGCCGCGTAATAGGCGTCAACAGGAGTGATCCTGTCCGAGGGCACCTCCATGACAACAGGGACAATGTGCCCCGGCTTTGCCATCTGTTTAAAATCCTTTAATGACGGACGTAACATAAATCCTCCTCAAAAATAAAAAACCCGCTGTAATTGGCGGGTTCGCATTTTCATAAATATCAGTGCGCGCAGGGCCGCCGGTTCTATATCTCAAGATACCACCACCAGC
>CAYTSF010000140.1:0-8534 GCA_964440335.1 uncultured Leptospirales bacterium | reverse complement strand
TTAGCCGGTCAGACTTGCCATGAATAAAGCAGTTCTGCAACTTATAATTTTATTCCCGGTTATGTGCTGCGCAAAAACAGAACCAGGCTGACCCGGAGGGACCATGGACGATAAATTTTTCAGCAGGCAGAACCTGAACTTCATGTTATTTGAAGTTTTCAGGATTCAGGACCTTTCAGATAATCCCTACTTCGCTGAATATAAAAAGGATGAACTCGACATGGTCCTTGGCACTGCGGCAAAGATCGCTGTCACCATGATGAGGCCGCAGCTCCGTGCAATGGATAAGAATCCGCCGGAGTACAGGGGCGGCCGTGTCCATGTTAATCCCGTTGTCAGGGAGTACCTGAAGGCCTGCGGCAGCATTGGTCTTATCTCTGCATCGTTCAGCTTTGCCGACGGAGGGCAGCAGCTTCCCTATACGGTTACCGCCGCATGCAACTACATCTTCTCTGCTGCCAATTACTCGCTTAGCGTTTACCCTTCACTTACATCGGGTGCTGCAAACCTCATCGCGTCTTTCGGGTCACCGGAGATGAAGGAATACTACCTGCCGCGAATGTTTTCAGGGGAGTGGCAGGGCACCATGGCGCTCACGGAGCCGGGCGCCGGGAGTTCTCTTTCAGATATAAAGACAAATGCTTCGCGCTCAGACCAGGGGTACTTCCTCATTCGCGGTCAGAAGGTTTTCATCTCGGCCGGTACGCATAACGGTGTGGATAACGTTATTCACCTCATGCTTGCAAGGGTCGAGGGCGCGCCTGCAGGGGTTAAGGGGATATCCCTCTTCGTTGTGCCTGAACTCCGTGGTAACGGCCGCGGAGGCCTTGAGCCCAATGACATTGCATGTACAGGTATTGAGCACAAACTGGGATACAGGGGGGCTCCGATCACCCAGCTCTCAATGGGCGAGGCGGGCGACTGCCGCGCATGGCTTGTAGGTGAAGAGAACAGCGGGCTTGCATACATGTTCCGCATGATGAACGAGGAGAGGATCAACGTCGGCATTGGTGCAACCGGTATTGCAACAGCGGCGTATTATGATTCTCTGAGGTATGCGTCCGAGAGGCCCCAGGGGAGGCCCCTTAACAGTAAAAATCCAGTCGAGCCGCAGTGCGCGATCATCAATCACCCTGATGTCAGGCGCATGCTACTCCTCCAGCGTGCTGTAACTGAAGGCGCGCTTTCGCTTGCCCTGCAGGTCGGCAGGTATGTTGATCTCAGGACAATCTCGTCCGGTGATGAAGCTGAAAAATACGGGCTGCTCCTTGAGTTCCTTACTCCAATAGCGAAGACCTATCCTTCAGAGAGGGGGATACACTCGGTGAGCGCCGGGCTCCAGGTGCTTGGAGGATACGGCTACTGCGAGGATTTTAACCTGGAACTTTTTTACAGAGATGTACGCATTCACCCTATCCATGAGGGGACAACCGGCATCCAGGGCCTCGACATGCTCGGACGAAAGGTTACGATGAAAAAAGGGAGGGCCTTCTCGCTTTTTGTGGAAGAGGTAAACGATGTGATAAACAGGGCCTCGGCCCACAGCAGCCTGAAGCTCTATGCAGAAACTCTTTCGGCCGGACTTGCAGCTTTCATAAAAACCACAGAGACCCTGCTCTCGCCGGCTGTAGCCGGCAACAACGAACTCTTCCTGGCAGACGCCACGCTCTACCTTGAGATGGCCGGGGTAATCGCGATCTCATGGCAATGGCTGATGCAGGGCATAACAGCCGTTGAAGGGCTTGAGAAAACCGGAGATGCTTTTTTGCGGAATTTCTACAGGGCAAAGATACATACCATGAAATTTTACTACAGGTATGAATTCCCCGCTGCGGAAACTCTCTCCCGCATACTTCTCGACAGCGAAAAACTCACGGCTGGCATTGATAACCTGCTCTTCGAGGACTGATGCGCGCGGTCACTGGCGGGAAGATGCGGGGTCCCGCATGACCATCTGGCAGGTGTGCCTTGACTTTTCTTCGAGCAGGATCTCCTTGTTGCGCGTGACCCTCTCTATGGTCTCATGGTCGTAGTGGCGTATTGTTACAAGTTCCAGCCCTGTGTTGTAAAGCACTTCGAAGTCCTTCTCAAGGGCTTTTATGAGCCCCGGCACCTTGCGCTCGTCCATGTCCACGCTCATTGAGAAGCTCAGGGCCGTGTTCTGCATGACGTTTATCCTTATTCTGAACTTTGACAGCTCATAAAATATATCGCCCAGGTTCTGTTCGGCGATGAAAGAAAAGTCTCTCGTAGACAGTGTGATGAGCGCCTGGTCCATCTTGAATATGAAGGATGGGACAACGAGTGCGCCCCTGTCCTTCTGTATCACAGTGCCCTTGTCCTCCGGCCTGATGAAAGACTTGACCCACAGGGGGATGTGCTTGTTCTGCAGCGGCTTTATGGTCTTTGGATGGATAACGCTGGCGCCGTAATAGGCAAGTTCGATGGCGTCATGGTATGAAAGCTGGTCAAGCTTCACGGTGTTGTCAAAATATTTGGGGTCGGCATTGAGCACGCCCGGCACGTCTTTCCAGATTGTCACCCTCTCTGCTTCAAGGCACCATGCCAGTATGGCGGCTGAATAGTCCGAACCCTCGCGGCCAAGGGTGGTGGATATGTTTTCGGCAGTGGAACCGATGAATCCCTGCGTGAGGTAAATTTTTTCACGGTTAAAATCCATTGCATCATTGACAAGTTCCCTGGTCTTTTCCCAGTCAACGCGCGCGTCGCGGTAGGTGTTGTCTGTGCGTATAACGGTGCGTGCATCGACCCATGCGTTCCTGATGCCATGTTCGTTGAGCCACGCGCTTACAATTACTGTTGAGATGATTTCGCCAAGCGAAACGATCTGGTCGTAGTCGTGGTCATAGTTGTCTGAAGGGGCAAGTTCAAGTTTGCCGGAAAGTGCGCAGAAAATATCTTCGAGCTGACGGTAGATATCGTGGCCCGGGCCGGTAAAGAGCGCACTGACGATTCCCATATGGTATTCTTTTATGGCTCTGAGCTCCTCCTCCACTTTGCCGGTTTCATAGTACCACGCATGGAGCAGTCTCTCAAGGGCATTTGTAATTTTGCCCATGGCGGATATAACAACGGCAATCTTTTCCCCGCTGTAAAGTTCAAGGACCCTGGCAACATTTTTTACCGCATCCGCGTCCTTAACAGAAGCGCCGCCGAATTTGAATACTTTTATCATATACTTCCCCCGGACGGCTGAAGCCCGCCATCTGAAGAAGCTGCCAGCATTTTTTCAAGCCTCGATATTCCGTCGTTTACACTTTTTGAAACCTCCCGGAGTCTTGATGACATGGACTCGAGTTCGTCGTAAAACCTGTTTATCCTCTTCATCATATCCTGGTAAACCGAAATCTCCTCCCTGTTTTTTTCGGTCTGGTCATTTATCATTACTGTATAACTTACCGTCCTTTCAAAAAAAGCCATGAGGTCCTTAAAGTTGTTGCCCAGGGTGTGTATCATACCTGTAAGGCTTTCGAGGAAACTGCGGTTCTGTCCCATGATTTTAATTATATCCCTGAGGATGCCCGATGTTTCAAGGATCTGGTCCGATGCCTCTATAATCCGCATAACTGACATGCGTATGATGTCGTTGATCTCCTTGGCCGAGGACATGCTGTCGTCTGCAAGCTTGGATATTTCATCCGCCACGACCGAGAAACCCCGGCCGTGTTCACCCGCGCGTGCGGATTCAATAGAGGCGTTGAGCGCCAGGAGCGCGGTCATGTCAGCAATGTCGTTTATGGTCTTTGATATTTCTGCTATACGCGAGGTCTCCTCCTTGAGGGCCATTATGGTAGTCGAGGAATTTTCCAGCTTGCCGCTGCATTTCACGGCCAGTTCTCCGATGTGCGCCGCGTCCCTGCGTACCGAATCGCTTGACTCCAGCGTTTCCCTGAATTCAGTTTCAAGGGTCGAGATGAGCACCTTGCCTTTTTCGTTTGATTCTTTCTGGATTGAGGTATTGCTGTTTATGGTATTGAATGAGTCTATTACGCTTGCGGACGATGCCATTGTTTTTGATACAATGGGTGACTGCTCCACAACCGATTTGTCAATTTCTGATGAAAAGTCCCTGAGCAGGGCGGTGCTCTCTGTTACGTTGGCAATGAGGACTTTGGCCTCGGCAATTATTCCGCTCATCCTGTCCTTTTCAAGTGTTATCTCCTCCCTTTGAGTTTTCAGCTGGTTTGACTTTTTCCAGTTGGTGTTTCTCATGCGGTCGAGCACATAGACAAAAATTGCGCTGAACAGAACAACAAGGGTCATGTCGTTTAAGGTATATTTCTGCTTTTCGGTTACAAAACTCAGCCCGTTCTGCAATCCCACAATAAAGAAGAGAGACACGGATACTGCTGTCATGGCCCAGAGGAGGAACCTGTATACTGGCGCCACAATGATGAGTATGATCACGAAGAAGTATCCTCCCACATACGCGGGGTCGCCGCCTGTTAAACCGGTCAGTACGCCGGTTGCAGTTTCGAGGTAAAAACCCAGCGCCGCAAGAAGGTACATGCTCCTCTGTTTGAACCATGGTATAAACTGCAGCATGAACAGCATCAATGAAAAGAGAGTGAGTCCGTACCTTGCGTACACGATGAGCGGCTTGTCCGGATAGATTATACTGTCGGTTTTAATGTAACTAATCCAGCAGAAAATGCATATAAGGAATGCAGGGAAAACCACAAGGTTCGACTGGTAGTTGAGCTCTCCGGAGTAACTCTCGGGAAACCTCTCCCTTTCCCAGAATAAAATTTTTTTCAGTTTATCCATTGATTACCATCCCTCAGCCGGATCACCGGCCCATACCCGCCAGTGCTAACCAGATTATAATAGCACTCTGCATGGCAACTTTTCTCACTGCGTGAAATAAAAATTTCTATGCCGGTGTATTTCTGCCGACATTAGCATTGATACTATACACTCGCTGATTTAATCAATCAAAAAAAATTGCGCCATACCGGAGAGCGATCATATACAGCAATGTGTTATAAAATCCGACAATATAATATACTTGTTTCCAAGCTGGCGCTTGATACCTTCAGAAAGCCTGAAGGGGGCTTTTTTTTTAGGGACGCCGACCCTTAGACCCGGTAAAAAAAGAAAGGAGACAGGTCTAAAAAAACCCGGCTTGATAAGGAGCACATATGATAAAAAGAATTCTGCTGCCCGTGATCATTCTCTCAATGCTTTCCGCTGATGTCACAGCTGATAAAAAAAAGTCCCGCAGTCACAAAGAGAAGGTCAGGAAACAGCACGAGTCTGACCTGAAGAAACGCGATGAAATTTTAAAAAGGATGAACGCCTTTCTTAAAGAGAGCGGCACCGCAATTGCAGACACCGGCCTTGTGCTCGGCACACCCGTGGAGAATGATCTGATTGAAGATGTGAAAGAGACGGAGGAGATGCACACAAGCGGGGTGATCCTGCCAAAGATATACGGGTATGTTAATACAAAGTCATTGAACATGAGGTCGGGTGACAGCTCTTCCGCGGAAATAACAGAGAAGCTCGCGTTCAAGGATAAGGTGGAGATCATCGGCCAGTCGGACAATGTTGAAACAGTAAAGGGGATGACCGCTCCGTGGCTCCTTGTAAGAAAAAGCAACGGCGATGAGGGCTGGGTCTTTGGTGCGTACATTTCAGATGAGGTTCCCTCAGAGCCGGACAGGGAATCAGGCAAAACCGACTGGAACATGATAATACCGGTTTCAGGAAAGATCACAAGCAAATTCGGCAAGAGGGTCGATCCCGTTACAAAAAGAAGAAACACCTTTCATAAGGGGATGGATATTTCAGCACCCGAGGGCACTCCCGTTCATGCGGCGGAGGAGGGCGTTGTGATAAAGGCTGAATACGTTAAGAGCGGGTACGGCAACCTGATTATCATAAAGCACGCTGACAATATTGCGACATACTATGGCCACCTGTCAAAATTTGAAATCAAAGCCGGCCAGAAGGTAAAGAAGGGGGATATCATAGGCAGGGTCGGCAGCACGGGTAAGTCCACAGGGCCGCACCTGCATTTTGAGGTCAGGCGCGGGGACCAGGCCCTTGATCCTGAACAGTTTATCAGGTAGCGGATATTCCGCAGCTTTTAAAAAAATTGTATAAAAGTGCTTGCTAAAAAGAGCATTTTAATTATTTTATAACCGCTATGTTTTAAAACACTTAGTTTAAGGAGAGATTCAATGTTACGTAGGGATAAATTAAAATCAGTTAGTATCCTTGTATTGTCCATGGCGCTTCTTTTTTCATGTACGCCAAAAAGTACATCAGGCACGACCATGATAATAAGTTTTCTGGGCACAGTGGAGATAAAAAGAGGTGATGCTCCACAGGCTGTTGTCGTCGGGGCTGAACTTAAAGAGGGGGATATTATCAAAACCGGTCCTGCTTCATTTCTTGTTTTTCAGATAGGTGATACCGCGACCGCCCGCGTCCAGGCAGATTCCGAAGTCAAACTGGAGAATATTGCAGATCCGTCAAAGATAAGCATGAACCTCGTTCAGGGAGGTATTCTTAACAAGGTAAATAAACTTACCAAAGATTCCAGCTACAATATCAATACCCCCACTGTGGTTGCTTCTGTGCGTGGAACAGTCTTCAGTGCATATTATGACAAAGGGACAAACACCGTAGCAGTGAAAAACGGAAATGTGGATGTAAAGGTGAAGGAAAAGACCGAATCGGTATCCATCAAGGATGGCAACGCTGTAGTCTACACCGATAAGCTTACAGAGCGCCCAATAGATGAGAAAGAGAACATAATTCTCGAAAACATGGTTGAGATCCCGCCTGCTGTTGAGGGCAAAGACAAGGCTGAGGCAGATAAAATCAACCAGCAGATAATTGAAAAGGATGCCGAAATCAACAAGAAGCTTGAAGTGAAGGATATACCGAAAACCCTTGAAGAGATCAAGGAGCAGTATCAGCGCATAGATGAAGTACTTCTCTACAGCGGGAAGATCATCAAAGGGGTCATTGTTGACCGTGGCTCAAGCTATAAGATACTTACGCCAAACGGTTATGTGGTCATCCCCGCAAAAGATGTCCGCAACACAAAGGTTATAAAGTAGCATCAATCCTGTAATATCCCCGAACACCCCGTGATCATATCTCATTATGATCACGGCAGGAGGTTCGGGGACTCATCTGTGCATTATTTCCTCACGGGCAAATTCAAGCTGTTACCTTAAAACCGGAATTGACCGGAAACTTTATCACTAATGTCTGCCTTACCGCGGCTTTCAAGTTGACAATATAGAATCCCTGAAAAATAATCACTGATGTATTATTTCATATTTTTCCGGAAGGTGGTTAATGTACAGGCAGATAGTTATAAGAAAAGGCAAAGAGAGGTCCATTGACAACAGGCACCCCTGGATTTTTCATAAATCCCTGGCCTGGCTCCCGGAGTATGAAAACGGCGAAATCGTAGAGGTTGTTTCCTCTCCGGGCCAGGTTTTCGGCTACGGTTTTTTCTCACCGGCAAGCCGCATTATATGCAGGGTCTTTGAGTTCACAAATGAACGCCGTGAATCTTTCACTAAAGATTATTTCAGGGGGAGGATCATGGAGTCCCTTGAACTGAGGCGCAGGCAGATAGACCTTACGGCAACAGACTGCTACAGGGTAATCAATGCTGAAGGGGACTTTCTCCCGGGGCTGGTGGTGGATGCATATGGAGAAACCGCAGTTATCCAGGTACTCATCAAAGGAATTGAACTTATACTCGATGATATTGCTGACATCCTGCAGGACGCAGGCTATAAAAATATCTGCCTCAAGAATCCTGGCCAGCACCAGGCGGAAAATGTAACAAACCGTTTCGCGTGGCTGCGGGGCGGGATCGCCGGCAAGTTCAATGTAAGGGAGAATAACCTTCATTTTTCAGTTGACCCGGAAGGCGGGCAGAAGACCGGATTTTTTCTGGACCAGCGCAATAACCGCGACCTGGTAAGGGAGATGGCCAGGGGCAGGACTGTACTGAACGCATTCAGTTACTCCGGCGGGTTTTCGGTATATGCCATTGCTGGAGGAGCGGCCATGGTACACAGCGTGGACATATCAGCGCCTGCAATAGCCCTGCTCGAAGAGAATGTAAAAATGAACGGCAGCGGCGAGGCGCAGCACAAATCGTTCTGCCATGACTGTTTTGATTTTCTGCGCACCATGCAGGCTGATTATTATGACATGATAATACTCGATCCGCCGGCTTTTGCAAAAACTGCTGCTAACGTTGAAAAGGCGGCAAGGGGATACAAGGACATAAACCTTCAGGCAATGAAGCGGATAAAAAAAGATTCCCTGATCTTTACTTTCTCATGTTCACAGCATATACCGGCGGATCTTTTCAGGAAAATAATTTTTTCGGCAGCAGCAGATTCAGGAAGAAACGTGCGGATACTTGGACAGCTCCAGGGCGCACCTGATCACCCTGTAAGCATATACCATCCCGAGGGTGAGTACCTCAAGGGACTGCTGCTTCATGTAATGTAAACCGGGAAGGAATGCGC
>CAYTSF010000139.1:2958-8539 GCA_964440335.1 uncultured Leptospirales bacterium | reverse complement strand
GCGCCGTCGGCCGAACTCCGCCCCGGCCAGAAAGACCAGGACTCACTGCCGCCATACGACGTACTGGATGCCATACTTGAATTATACATTGAGCAGCGCAGGTCCGCTGTTGAAATTGTAAACTCCGGATACGACCGGGAGACAGTTGACCATGTACTAAGACTGGTGAATACAAGCGAATACAAGAGGTACCAGGCAGCGCCCGGCCTCAAAGTTACCTCCAAGGCATTCGGCATAGGACGGCGCATACCCCTTGCAAAACGCCTGGTGCCCTGACACTTTTTGTTTCATTGATCCTGTAAATTTTACAAGCAGGGGGGATTCATCGTGCATCCGTGATCATCTATCAGGATGCACCGGCTGAAGTAGGTACAAGTAAAAACAATCTATGCAGAGATCAAAAAAGGTGAAAGTATCCCGCGACTTCTCTGAAATTTTTGATTACGTTATCTTTCCCCGCGACTATATCCATGTGCCCTGGCAGCAGGTACTCGACATCAAGGTGAGAAATATTTTTTATGCTCTCTTTTAACAGTGCCGCGTCACCGCCGGGAAAATCGAACCTGCCGAAGCTCCCGCTGAATATCAGATCTCCGCACACCAGGACTTTCTTTTCGCGCCAGTATATGCACACCGATGCAGGAGAGTGCCCGGGCGTCTTGTACACTTCAAGCTCAGCCTCACCGACCACAAGCCTCCCCTCTTCAAGTTCAATCTGGAACTTGTATTCAGGGAATTCCATGTCGAGCATCCGGTAAAACTGCGGACCGGTTTTATTCAGGAACTCAATCTCCTCTTTGTGCATCCCGGATGGTATATCATATTTCGTAAAGTTCGCGTTGCCGTCAATGTGATCAGGGTGGCAGTGCGTATTTATAACAAAGCTTATGGTTTCGATGTCTATGCCATCAGCTTCCATATTGCGCAGAAGCTGGTCAGTATAATTTTTCAGGCCGGGATCAAAAAGCATATTGAACGGCTCACCGAAGTAGTAGCTGTTGCAGTTATTCTCAAAAACTCCATTCCATACATATGAATAAACGCCATCAGTAACTTTCATAATTTTCCCTGAACATAAAATTATGGTAAAAAAACGTGAAGGACAATACCTGTCAAGACTTATATGACGGCAGGCTGTGCCTGAACCGCTCAGTACCGCACCCTACACTGCGTCGCGTGGAAGAACCACATGTATATGACACTTCTCATCCTTTACTTTTACTGCTGAAAACGCACCCGCATAAACATCGCGTAGCTCAGCCGCATCGGGCGAAACAATGACAAGCCTCAACCTGTTGTACCCGCGCCCGTCTCTCTCTGCCATCCCTTCCTCAATCACTGCCTCAACAGCGGCAGGCGGACAGACCTCTGCGCTTACGATATAAATCATCAGCCGCCTGCCTATGACAATCCTCCTGGCAAGACGCACGCCGCAGACAAGCATCACACCCTCATCCTCTTCAATCGAATTGAACACGCTGTGGTCGCAGCCGCAGCCAAGCACATCAAGGGCAAAATGAATAATCCTCTCTTTCTCCACATAACCTCCATAAAAAAACCGGCCTCCAGAGAGACCGGTCATAGCTCCTAAACCTCCGGCTTATCGAGCATCTGTTTCAGCATATCGTCACCGGGGTTGTCGTAAACACCCTCTGCGAGCTTCATCTTCGCATTCACGATGTTCCGCAGCCTGTAAATGTTACGCAGGTCTGCCTCTTTCCAGTTTATATCAGTAAGCATGGACTTAAAGCCCGCGGCCTCTTTCATGAGTCTGATCCTGTCAAGTTTTACAAGGTTCTCCTTCTCGAACCTCTCCTTCGCTTCGGAAGAAATCTCAAGCAAATCGGCCTGTTCTGCCCTCTTTAAATAAGAGGGCCTTTTGATCTCAAGAGAACCATTGCCGGTCCTGATGCCGCTCTTGCCAATGCCAACTGATTCAGGAAAACGAATAACTGCCATTTTGCGCCTCCTTTTACAGTTTTATGTCACATTATATTTTCGGAGAAATTTCTGAAAAAATAAGCAATATTTTAAAATAATCTAAAATATTAATGAACTTTTTTTACACGAAAAAACAGGGCTCTGGTCCATTTTAAATTCAGTGCGCACCGGCGGAAATAAATTTTCCCGATACGGACAGACCGCGAATTATCCCTGCATAAAAAAATTTACCGCCAACCCGCCGGCCGGGCTTTACGCTAAACCCCTGGGGGGTATCGCTGCAATCCCTTGCGCGTATAATCCTTGACATACTGTCTCTCATAATACAGAATCATATCCGGAAATCGTACGTAGAGGCAGGTTACGACCTGCCTCTACGTGACCAGTCCCACCATCATTTCACAGGAGAAACATAATGGCAAAAAGCACTGAACACGCAGCCCTGATCTGCCTCATCTGCACAATACTCACCATAGCCGGCGTAGCAGCGGGCTGGTACTGGCACAAGCCCCTCATAGCAATCCTGGCATTATTCCCTGCTGCCGCATATGAAGCGTATCGCACAGAGGGCGTATCAACAATCTGGGCGTCATGGGGCATGGTTGTAATCCTGGTCGTTGAAGCTGTGCTCATAATTGGTAAAATCAACATCAACCTTGCACAGTTCGCAGCAAAGTATATCCCAGGGCTCCCGGCCGTAGACATATCTCTCGCAGGGCCTGTCGTAATGGCATACTTTGCCTTCATCCTTATAAAACGCACAGCAGGCATATACACAAAGTGGCTTGCCGCAGTCATACTGGCCGGCTGCATAGGGCTCTTCTTTGTCCTTGACCCTGCAATCATAAGCAAGTTTAAAGGAATGGGACTGAAAGATGCGAATAAAATCGAAGAGACCATCAGGAAACTTCCTGTTAAATAAACTGTGAAAATTCATTGTACTGGCAGCCCTCAATCTGCCAGTACAAGAATATATGCTATTCCATAAACACCTTCTGTAAAAAACCTTTTCACAACATCAATCGCATAAACATACACGGCCTTGAGCCTGAATTTTGATTGACTTTTTCCTGTATAAAATTATATTGTACACAATATAATTTTATACAATACAAAATCGAGGTGAACATGAAAGAGTCAAACTGCGAAAACTGCCCTCTCCGTAAAAAGTATGACACCAATCCAAAATCCCTTGGAGGCCGGTTCTGGAAGTGGCACATAAAATTCTGCCCCGGCTGGAAGTCATACCTGAAGTCAAAATCGCCGGAAGAACGTGAAAAACTCTTTGCAGCATACGGCAGAAGAAACATTTAGGAGGAGCGCCATGTCATCGATATACAACATCACCGTAAAAACAAACGCCCTGCTCAACAAAGAACTGTCAGAGTACAGGGGAAAGGTACTGCTAATTGTAAATACAGCAAGCAGATGCGGATTCACTCCGCAGTATGATGCGCTCCAGGAGCTATATAAGAAGCATCAGGCTGAAGGATTTGAAATACTCGCTTTCCCGTGCAACCAGTTCATGAAACAGGAACCTGGCTCAAACAGCGATATACAGGAGTTCTGTTCGGTCAACTTCAACATCACCTTCTCCATATTTGACAAAATCGATGTAAAGGGGGATTCCATACACCCGCTTTATCAATACCTCACCTCGCAGAAGAGGGGTGCTTTCGGTACAGCAAAGATCAAATGGAATTTTACAAAATTCCTCGTGGACAGGCGCGGTAATGTTATTAAACGATACGCACCATATACAAAGCCTGAAAAAATTGAAAAGGATATAATCAGGCTGCTACAGGAACAATAAAATGAATGACGAATACCTTCGTTTAGACAACCAGCTCTGCTTCATTTTCTACACCATTTCGCGGACCATTACCCGGTTGTATGGCCCGCTCCTGGCGGAGCTGGGTGTCACATACCCGCAGTACCTGGTGCTCCTCATACTATGGGAGACCGACAACATCGCCGTTAACCGCATAACAGAGCTGCTGCACATGGATACGGGAACCGTAAGCCCCATGCTCAAGCGGCTTGAAACGGCAGGGCTTATATCACGCCAGCGCTCAGGAGATGACGAACGCATAGTCATTGTCTCGCTTACAGAAAAAGGCAAAAAACTCAAAGTTAAGGCAGGCTCCGTGCCTGCTGAACTTTTCTGTAAAACCGGGCTTACACCGGATGAATACAGTTCACTTAAACAGAGCCTCCCGGCGCTTCTGCATAAAATGGAGGCAGGTGAATCCTGCTGACGGTTTTAAAGATCAGTCATGAAAAAAGTTCATCAGACTTATTTCCTTTCTTGTTTTTTTACCGGGTCTAAGGGGCGGAGCCTGTGCTGAAACGATGTCAGCCTGTCAGCATAATGCATTGAAAAAGCTGACCTTAAAAAAGCCCCCTTCAGGCTTTCTGAAGGTATCAAATGCCAGTTTTGAAACAAGCCTGATATATCTTTTTTTTAAAAAAAGGATTGCTTTTTATTTTATCTGTTTGTTAAAACATATAAGATTGATTTTACAGAAAAAAAAGAGCTGCCAAAAAGCAGCTCATCAAATTGCCTGTTACCATTAAATCTGACGATTTAATATGTCATTCATGGCACATTAAATCGTCAGAGTCAAGCTTTTTTAAAATTAATTTCACATCCCCATATGCTGCTTTATCACATACTGTACAGAATCTCACTAATCCCTCATGATAATTCACTTAAACATCCGGATTCAGTGCGTATTCCCTGACTTCTTGCAGGGTAAATCGCTCTAATTACTCCCTATAGCTCGCTGCCCGTGCCGGGCGCACTATAAAAAAAAGAAGCTGCCCCTTTGGAACAGCTTCTTTTTAACTGATATAATGTACTCTCTTTTTAGCAGACCCTGAACTTAACAATCTCCCTGTCACCTTCAACTACGTGAATTGCGCATGCAAGGCATGGGTCAAATGACCTTACAACCCTTGCTGCCTCAATAGGATTATGAGGGTCGGATATTGGTGTTCCGATAAGCGCTGTTTCAACAGGGCCCCTTACCCCCTTGTCATCTTTGGGGCTGCAGAACCATGTTGTTGGAACTATAGCCTGGTAATTTGCTATCTTCTGGTCTTTTACAACTATCCAGTGGCCAAGAGCTCCACGGGGTGCTTCGATGAGTCCTTCACCGGTCTCCTCAGTAGCGGGAATCTTATATGACGTTCTTGTTTTACCGCTGTCAAGTTCATCAAGCCAGTTGTAGAGTTCTTTAGCAATGAGTTTGCATTCTATTACCCTTGATGCGTGCCTTCCAAGAGCGGAGTATGCCGCCTGTGTCTCAGCGTTAAAAACTTTCAGTACTGCATTGAGCTCGCTCTTGACATCCTTGTTGCCTGCATTAAGGGCAACAGCAATCCTGGCCAGTGCACCGACCTCAACCGGTTTACCATCATACCTTGGGGCCTTGACCCATGTGTATGCGCCGGCCTTGTCAGGATCACCAACAGTCTCACCCTTGAGAGGATGCAGGTTGGAGCCGGATTTATACCTTGCATATTTTACCTGTTCTGCAATGAGGCCCGTGTTAAGCTTCTCCAGCCTGCCACCTTCTGCATAAAGGCCCTGCTCAAACATAAACTTGTCGCGGTTTTCATTCTGGTCAAAAAGTCC
>CAYTSF010000139.1:0-2858 GCA_964440335.1 uncultured Leptospirales bacterium | reverse complement strand
ATTGCATCAAGATTTGTTGCCAGGTCAAGTTTATAGAAATCTTTCCCCTCGTACCTTGGGAGGAATGGACCGGCAGCAGTTATTGCATCGGGTCCTTTTTTCACTTGAATTTCATTGTTTACCCAATCCTTGATCCTGAGCATCCCATCGTCTGAACCTGTGTACTTGAGTATGGCTGTAATATCAACATAGTCCAGCGCAGCAAGATGATAAAAATGAAGTATATGAGACTGCAGGTAGTTTGCCCCGAGGATAAGATTCCTGAGAATCCTACCGTTTTTTGTGGGTTTGATGTCAAAGGCATCATCAAGGGCCCTGCTGGATGCCTGTCCGTGAGAAACCGGGCACACACCGCATATCCTCATAACTATCTGCTGTGCATCAACAGGATTGCGTCCCTGGAGTATTGACTCATAGCCCCTGTACATATCGCCGCGGCATTTGGCATCAACTACTTTTCCATCCTGCACATCCATCTCGATCGAGAGGTGCCCCTCTATCCTTGTTAATGGATCTATTAAAACTTTCTGACTAGCCATTGATTACACCTCCGATGCCGTTTTTACCCGCAACGCGCGCCAAAACTGATTTACCTTTTTTTGAATCATTCTTTGCATAAAGCCTTTCATATATACCGCGTTTCCCGAACTCGGGGAAAACTTTCTCTGTACAACCTATACATCCTGAACCGCAATCAGTACATGAGTTTGCGCCATTGTTCCATTTGCGAACAGGGATGTCACATCCGGTATCCATTCCAAGGCAGCCCAGTTCATAGAGGCATCCTTTTTCTCCCCACTCCTTGGCAAACATGCCGCGTTTATAGTAGTAGAGCCTTTCACAATTTTCATGAACGGTTTTGCCATAGTACATCTTCGGCCTGTTATACTCATCGAGTTCAGGTATACCTTTAAGAAGGACATGGAGCAGTGTTCCTACCATCCAGTCCGGGTGTGGCGGGCATCCGGGGATATTGATAACCTTTTTCCTGCCTTTGAAAAGCTCCTCAACGGATATTGCACCCGTGGGATTTTCTCCGGATACACGGCTCTTTGCTGCTGGTATTCCACCGTATGAGGAGCATGTTCCTATTGATACGATAGCGATTGCGTTTTTACCGAGCTCTTCGACCCATTCCCTCACGCCGACACCTTTGCCGGTTTTTTCATCTTCACCTATTGTACAATACAGGTCATTTTTTGTTGGAATCGCGCCTTCAATAAGAAGAACAAAATCATTTCTCTCTCTTTTTACTGCATCTTCAAGCACCTTTGTTGCGGAATGACCTGTTCCGCCCATAACAACACCCTGGTAGTTTAAACTGATATGTTCGGTAATTACAGAAACGATATCAGGATTTAACTTGTTTAATAATGATACAGAACAACCTGAACATGAAAGGCCTTCAAGCCAGATAACATTTGTCCGCGCAGCAGCGTTCTCAAGGGCCTTTTTACAACCCTGCATCATTACAGTTGGAAAAGCAAGGGCAGCAGTTGTTCCGCCCATTATTTTCAGGAAATCTCGCCTGTTCAATGACATATATTCCTCCTTCTTTTTATACCGCGGCTTTGAGTATCTGTTCAACAGCCTTCGGTATTGATTCCCTGACGGAATCACTCATGCCGATATCAAGAGTAGTTATATCCTGAGGCACAATGCCGATTATTTCTATTTCAGGATCTTCCCCCATGAGCTTCAGCATATCTATTAATTTTTTTACCCCCAGATCATGAAGAGAGTAAACATAATTGCGGTCTACAAGATGAACTGCTGAAAACCTGTAAATGCTCCCCGGGTCATCATCAGTCTTGAGCGCATCAACAATTATTATTTTCCTCCTCCCTGACATCATAGGCAGAAGATCGTATCCGAAAGTTCCGCCATCAAAGAATTCTACATTTTCAGGTAAGGCTTCAACTGATTCCTGAATGTGATTAATCACATGAACACCTACCCCTTCATCCATGTGAAGGATATTGCCGATGCCCAGAACCAGAATTTCTCTTACAGCTGAATCGCACATATCAACCGGTTTCAATGGCACCCCATACACTCCTGTGGGCCCTTGTTCTTGCTGATGTGACAGTCCACGCATAGACCATGCATTGTGTCATACCCCGCGAAACCGTAGTGGCATTTAGCGCATTCCTTGATCCTGGCATCGTTATCTGACTTATGATGACAGTACTCACAGCTTAAACCCGCCTCTTTTTCATGGATTTCATGAGGAAATAACACGGCACCGACCTGGCCCTTATAGAGAGATTCACTCCCCTTTTCATTGCCATATGCAGTTACTTTAGTAACCAGCACTTTGTCGGTATCTTTAATTTCCTTTCTTGTTTTCCATGAATCGGATTCGCAAGAAACAACAGCAAGAGAAAGCAGGCATATAAGAACCGGGAAAAGTCTTAAAATTTTCACACCACCTCTCCTTGTTAATTTGATTTTTACAGTAATTATAAAAATAAGTCAAAATTAAATATTTTATTTAAAATGTTCATTTAGCATGCCGGCAGACGCTCTAAATTTATATTAGCCTTTTTAAGCATAATAAATTTAAAAGTCAATCTTTTTATGTCATTTCAACCATATAAAAATCAATTACCTTATTATTTCAATAATTAATTCAATGTATCTATAAATTTAATAAATACATTGCCGTCATATCGGCAGATTCATTGATCGCAGAGGATAAATTATGGTTCTGGTTAAATTTTATACCGGAAGATTCCATATAAACGGGAAGCTGTTCAGGGGGAAAAAATCAGCTGATTCATTTTATTCCAGGCGGAAGAAAGAAAGCCACAGCAAGTTCAGGGCAGCAATTTTACATGCGCAGGAGGAGTGATGAA
>CAYTSF010000138.1:0-8607 GCA_964440335.1 uncultured Leptospirales bacterium | reverse complement strand
CCGAAAAATATCTGGTGGCCATCTACGTTTCTCGGATTATTTTCACCAATTGTATGGTACCCGTAGTTATACTCCGCGAATACACCAAGCTGCGGTATGATTGTCATCTCGATACCCCCGCCTGCAATTAATCCGTATGAAGAAAAACTGTATGTCTCAAGGCCCTCCTCCTCTGTTGCCTGGTACCTGAAGGAACCGAGCATATAGAGATCAAACCTCTCAAGAAGAATAAACCCGTAAGCCACCCTGAATCCCACATCAAAAGCCATCATGGTCATTTCGGACGCCTCTGCCCCGGCAGTACCTGTATCAGCTATGAGGTCAGCCAGGCCGTCATCTGTCATCTCAAAAGTTTTGTACGTAAACCTGTAGAAGATATCCATACCGTCACCGGATGAATCCCTGTATGAACTCGGTATCCAGTCGAACACGTACATGGCGCCGCTGCCGTAATATTTATCAAGGTCTTCATCAGCCATATGAACAAAACCGGGATAACCGTACCCAAGCCTGAAAAGCGGAGAACGGCCGCTGAGTTTTGACTCCCATTTTGACCATTCCTGGTCGCTCTTGCGGGCATCGGCTTCATCCTGCTGCCTTTCACGCTCTTCATCGAGCTTCTCCTGACGTTCAGCCTCCTCCTCTTCCAGCTTTTTCTGCTCCTCCTCAAGCCGCTTCTGCTCCTCCTTGCGGCGTTTATCGATTTTTTTCATCTCCTCTTTCTGGTCGAGTGTGACAATGTCTCCAACAGCAAAATTTTTGGATTTCCCTTCATCAATTTCAGCCTTACTGCTGTTTGACTGGACATCTATAAGAATGATTCTGCCGATCTCTTTTCTTTCCTTGTAATCGGTGCCTGCCACCTTTTTCTCACGCTTTACATCAAATGCATCTCCCTTCTGAAGGTTGTTTGAACTGCCAAGGTTTATTATTACCGTGTCTTCATCTGTATCAACACTCAGAACTACGCCCTCAAGGGGGAAACTCAGCGCAAGCTCTTCGCCGATGAGCTTGACAGTGGGTTCAATGTCCTTCTCCTTGCTGACCTTTTTCATTATAGTGGCTATATCCCTCTCCCCACGAATAGTCACAAGCCTTACAGTAATATAATAGCTGTCCTTGGTTTTGCTAATCATTGAGTCGGCAATATAATCGACCTGCATCTTCTGGCCCAGTTTTTTCATACAGGCATCATCATTACATGTTCCTGTACCCTGCTCCTTCGCAGCCTGTTCCATCATGAGCTTAACGTCATTCTCGCTTTTGGTTTCAATACGGCCCGATTTATCAAAGGCGCTCATGAGCGACGCGGCACAGACCTTGCCGTAACTTGCATTGATGTCGCCCTCCAGGTTAAAATAAGGGACGGCTACAAGCACTTTCTGCATCTTCTTGTTAGACTGGGTCCAGACCGAATCGCTCAGGACCAGTAATACTGCAATGCTGAGAAAAAGTATACGTTTCATTTTTCCTCCAGGGATTTGATAATATCAAGATATGCCTGCTCTCTGGCAACGGCAGCCTGTTTCTCTTTGGGAAAACCAGTTTCAACTGCCGCAATAACTCCGCTTTTGCCAATAAAAATTGCAGTGGGCAGTTCCGGTTTATCAACATTTATATAATTGCCTATTACCCTCTGGTTGATATCATATATAAATGGACGTTTTATTCCGGCTTTTTTAAAAAAATCCGCAACTTTTTTGGAATCATCAGTATCAACCATAAAAATAATCAGTTCATATGCGGAACCGTTGTTCGAATTCTTCACCAGGATGGGGAGTTCCTTCATGCATGGGACGCAGAATGTGGCGCTGAATGATATAACAACAGGCTTCTGCCCGGTAAATTCACTGAGCTTAACGAGTTTACCATCAGAATCAAAGAGGTTTATCTCAGGTGGATAATCCCCGGGGTGAACGTAAACAGACTTCCCCATCTCCTGGGCAAGCAGCAGGGAAAACGGCAGCAGAAACAGCATAATCAGAATTTTTTTCATTTTAAACCTCTGTTATTCATTTACATATCAGTTTTTTTAAATAGATACTGATAAACTATACAGGCGGTCCCCGTCAAAAATACATTTTTGAGAACCTGATGAAGGTTAAAACATGCCAGTGTTGTAATTCATATTCATTAAGACCGGTTAAAATCGCTGATCTTGTGCAAGGCTGTCCAATAGTCAGTCTCTCTATATATGTAAATCAGTAATAATTCCTGAACATATTTTAATGTTACCCGTCGAGTTCTGAAGCGGGAAAATCCAGCTCTGTTTACTTTAAAATAGTTACGGAATAAATACTGTATTTGTATCCAGTAATAATTCCTGAATTTATTTTAATGTTACCCGTCGAGTTCTGAAGCGGGAAAATCCAGCTCTGTTTACTTTAAAATAGTTACGGAATAAATACTGTATTTGTATCCAGTAATAATTCCTAAATTTTTATCCCCGCCGCCTTCGGCGGCGGGGATAAAGAAATAGTTACTGTATTTAAATCTAAATTTACTATTTAAAAATAATCTGTAAACTATAAATTTATTATTAAAAACAAAAAAACCTTGCATATAACATACGATCGATGCTCTAAATATAGACAGAATTAAAAAAGGACCCGTTTTTTTGTAATATTTTAAAGTAATAGTACCGGAACATATATTTTAGATCATTATACGGTTTTATCGCGAGCATATACCGGATACCCCGGATCTTCTCTTTAACATAAGTTTTAAATTTGTATATAATTCCTGGTGACATTGCATGAAATTTTGAGTAATTTAAATCCGGAGCGTAACGAATATGGAAAAAACAAAATTTAATGAAATTATCAGGCTTGGTTCACTGATAAATACGGTCCAGGACCTTGACATACTCCTTGAGAAAATTCTCCACGAAACCCGCAGAATCGCAAACGCCGACGCGGGCACCATATATATTAAACATGGGGAGAAACTGATATTCACACACGCACAGAATGATACTCTTCAGGGAAGGCTTGCACCGGGGAAAAAACTCATATACTCCAGTTTTGAGCTGCCCATAACACAGAATTCACTGGCAGGCTATGTTGCCATGACCGGAGAGATACTGAACATATCCGATGTTTATGCCATTCATGATAAAACATATACCTTTGACCAGTCCTTTGACCACAAGGCCGGATACAAAACTACTTCAATGATGACAATTCCTTTAAAAAATGAACGAAACAATATTCTCGGAGTCATGCAGATTATCAACGCAAGAAACGAAGATTGCCAGGCAACGGGTTTTTCAGAGGAGGACACTCTCTATGTGAACCACTTCGCAGCAATGGCCAGCATGGTCTTACAGAAGGCACAGATGACGCGCATGCTTCTGCTGCGCATGATACAGATGGCCGAGCTGCGTGACCCCAAGGAGACTGCCTCTCATGTCAACCGCGTCGCCTCATATGCGGTTGAAATTTACGAACTCTGGGCCAGATATAAAAAAATACCCGACCACGAAATTCAGACAAACAGGGACATCCTGCGCATGGCATCGATGCTCCATGACATAGGAAAAGTTGCTGTGTCAGACCTTATCCTGAAAAAACCGGCACGTTTTTCAAAAGAAGAATTTGAAATCATCAAGTCTCACACCTACCTTGGCGCAAAAATATTTATCGAAGCCCAGTCACCCCTTGATGAGGCCGCACAGTCAGTGGCCATGACACACCATGAGAACTGGGACGGGACAGGCTATCCCGGCAGGGTCGATCTTGCTACAGGAAAACCTCTTGAAAAGGATCTTCACGGCAACCCCTTACCTCTCAAAGGCGGGGAGATTCCACTTTTCGGGCGCATAACAGCTATTGCCGATGTTTACGATGCCCTCTCCTCCAGGCGGGTCTACAAAGACTCATGGGCGGAAAACGATGTATTCTCAGAGATCAGGAACCTCTCAGGTAAAAAATTCGACCCGGATCTTGTTGACATTTTCTTTGAATGTATTGATGTAATAAAATCCATAAAAGAAAAATACCCGGAGACAGAATAGATGATTGCAGACAGGGATGAACTTGATAAATACCTGCAGGCCAATCCATGGCCTCTGAAATTCTCACAGGATAAACAGGTTGAATACCTTTTCAGGTTTACATCGCCCCTCCCCCGTGAAAAGGTATGGAGGCTGCTCTCGGATACATCAAATATCAACCGCAGGCTGGGCCTTCAAAGGGTCTATTTCACTGAAGACGGTGGGAAAATTACAGGTAAAGGCAGACTCGGTTTCAGACTTCATGAATGGGAAGAGGTACCATGGCAGTGGGAATCCCCATCATACATAAAGTTGTCAAGGATTTTCACAAAGGGGCACGCGTCATTTGTCAGGATCCACTATTCAATTGAACCGGCAGGGAACGTCGGCACAGCTGTAACCATGTACTTCGGGTGGATCCCGAAAAACCTTGCAGGGAGGATACTTCTCATCCTGGCCAGGAAACGCTGCGAAAAAAAATTCAGGAACATCATAGATACACTGGAAGAACCAGGCAGCGAAAACATCTACTATTACCTTAACCCGCAGATTGCTGAACCCGCACCGCAGGCAGGCCGTAAAGGTAAAACTGTCATCAACACCGGTAAACTGACTTCACTAAAAAATGAAATCGTATCAAGCGGAACACCCCTGCCTGTTGCTGAGGCCCTGGTGAACCTGATCAGAAAAGCGCCCGACGAAATACTTTACCGGATCAGGCCGCTTGAAACTGCCGCAAGCATGAACCTTGATAAAAAAACCCTTATTGCTGCCATGATCAATGCCACTAAGGCGGGCATGCTTGCCATGTCATGGGACATTATCTGCCCGCACTGCCGGGGAGTACGGGAGAGTCACCAGCGGCTTTCCACGGTCACGCGTAATGCGTCATGCCCTGTATGCAACATAGACTTTGACGCTACATCGCTGAACATGATCGAGATAAGCTTCACTGTCACCCCTGGTATAAGACGTATTGAAAAAATTGAATACTGCAGTTCTGAGGCTGCCGGAAAGCCCCATATACTTTTACAGAAGCACCTTCACACGGGGAACACGTACCTCTATAACCTTCCGCAAATAGAGAAACGCATCAAATTCAGAATCCACGGGAAAAAATACTACGGCCTCCTCGACCTGAAAAGTGAAGCGCCAGTGCTGAACCTCTACTGGGACGATATCAGCAGCAACCGCATAATAGAGGCAGGCCCAGGATCAACAGTATTTATCAGCAACACTGAAAATTTCGACATGGATTACGTTGTTGAATATAATGACATGGACGCAATGGCCCTTCGACCTGCGGATCTTTTCAACTCACAACAGTTCCGTGACCTGTTTCCGGCTGAATATATTGAGCCCGGCATTTCCATTGATGCAGGCATACAGAACATCATGATCATCGACGTGCCGGGTTCAACAGCATACTACATCGAATCCGGAGACAGCCGCGCATTCATGACCATTAACAGATTTTCCGGGCTGATCCATGCCATAGCAATGGAATTCAACGGCGCCATGATAAAGACCATGGGCGACGGAGTTATGCTTTCATTTGACCGTCCCATGGAAGCAGTAAAGGCAGGCATCAGAATACTGAAGAGACTGGACGGTACGGGCGAAATCCCCCTTAAAGTGAGGATTTCCCTGCACAGGGGGGAGTGCCTGGCTGTTAACCTTGACAGTTCAATAGACTACTTCGGCCGGGCAGTAAACATAGCTGCCCTGCTTAAAAACAGCATTGGTGCAGGCGAAATGCTGCTGTCAGAACCCTTTGCTTCAGAACCGACAGTTAATGCATATCTAACCGAAAAGGGATACCAGAAAAATTATACTGCCGCTGAGATTCCGGGCGCGGGAGAGACCAGGTACCTGAAGATAAAGGTCAGAAGGAATTAAACTGCAGACTTTCATCGTTCCGGTCCTGCCGCAATAACCTGGCTGTTTTCTATTAAACTCCTTTAATGCTTCGGCGCGATACCGGTATAATTATTGTCACATCAACTTCAGAATTTTGTGCAATATAAGCACTTTCATCGCGGGCAATGAAAACGCAGTTCAAGTATACCATGTTCCCCGCCCGCCTTCGGCATGAATTGAACAAATATACCTCTCAAAACGCGGTTTCTGGCGGTTATAAAATAATTATTTTCATTGACAGGGTAATCATCAAATAAATAATTGTATTTGCAACAATTTAATTTACAACAATTACGCAAATTTTGTTCCGGAGGTACGATGTTAAGGGATAAGCTGACTCTCTTTCCGCAGTTTGTCAAAAAAGTGTTTTATGAACACGATATATCAAAACTGAACCCTGGAATCAACAAAACACAGACAATCATACTTATGCTGATAAATGAAAACAATGAAAAATCAATGTCTGAAATAAGCTCCATGACAGGCCTGGAAAAAAGTTCCTTTACCCGGTCAGTTGATTACCTTGAGCAAAACGGGTTCATCACCCGGAACCCCATGGAGAATGACAGGAGGATAATAAAATTATCCCTGACAAGAAAAGGGGTAAAAACCGCGAATATAATCAGGGAGGATTTTGATGCCTATTGCGAGTCGCTGATCTGTGATTTTTCAAATATGGAGAAGAAGGAATTTTTTAACTCTCTGGACACGATAACAATTTACATGAACAGAATACTAACGGGGAAACAAAAATGAACGCTACGAAAAAGGGATCTTCAGAAAAAAAACAGAAGCTTTCAACAAATACAAAAATATCAAAGGTAATAAGCGACTGGGTTGTTAAAAATAAAAAAGTCTTCTGGAAATATGAAGTGTCATGCTTCTACCAGACCTACCTCATAAGCATCACGAACCTGCCTTTACCTGAAGAAAAAGACATCACCATATCACCAAATAACAGGTTATTGACAAATCAGCAGAAATTACAGTTATGCAATGCTGTAAAAAAAGGATGCGCCGGAACAGATATTTCAGTCAATTCCACCATAGACGTAAAGGTGAATTATGTTAACGGCGGGGCGGTTATTACTGATATTGTCAAGCGAAGGTGATTTACTGCTTCTTTCTGCAATTATTTAATCATTCAGTTTTGTAAAAAACATTGTTGAAAAATATGACGGGTATTTTTTTATGTATCAGCCAACTAATTTATAAGGAATTACAGCCATGAGAAACGTCTATGATGTTTTAACCGAAAGGGGATATGTTGAACAGGCCACCCACGAAGATGAAATACGCGAACTTTTAGGGAAAGAGTCTGTCACGTTTTATATAGGATTCGATCCAACAGCAGACAGTCTGCATGTGGGCCACTTTATCCAGGTAATGGTCATGATGCACATGCAGCAGGCCGGCCACAGGCCGATTGCCCTCATTGGAGGCGGCACAGCAATGGTAGGTGATCCTTCGGGCCGCACAGACATGCGCCAGATGCTTACCCTGGAACAGATAGGGATAAACAGCGAGTCTTTCAAGAAACAGTTCTCACGTTTCATAGATTTCAGCGAAGGAAAAGCAATAATGGTTAACAACGCTGACTGGCTGCTGAACCTGAACTACGTTGAGTTCCTGCGCGACATAGGACGTCATTTCTCTGTGAACCGTATGCTGGCAGCCGAATGTTTCAAAAACCGCCTTGAAAAGGGGCTATCGTTCCTTGAATTCAACTACATGCTCATGCAGTCCTTCGACTTTCTTGAGCTTTACCGGCGTTACAACTGCAAACTCCAGCTTGGCGGAAACGACCAGTGGTCAAACATAATCTCCGGGGTTGACCTTGTGCGCAGGGCAGACAACGCGTCATCCTACGGCCTCACTTTCAAGCTGCTGGTCAACAGCGAGGGGAACAAGATGGGCAAGACCCAGTCAGGTGCAGTATGGCTTGATCCGTCAAAGACCACTCCATACGATTTTTACCAGTACTGGCGGAACGTTGACGACCGCGACGTGAAGAACTGCCTGTCACTTCTCACTTTTATACCAATGGACGAAGTGAACCGCCTTGGATCAATGGAGGGTTCAGACATCAACCACTCGAAAGAGGTGCTGGCCTACGAAGTGACAAAGCTTATTCACGGCCAGGAGGAGGCCGACAAAGCACTCTCCGCTGCAAGGGCGCTTTTCGGTAATGCCGGGGATTCTGAATCAATCCCCTCAACTGAATTCGATAAATCTGAATTTGACAAAGGCATAGACATGATCAGCCTGCTCACAAGGCTTGGCCTCATCTCAAGCAACAGTGACGGCCGCAGGCTCATACAGCAGGGCGGAATCTATATGAATGATGTACAGGTGGGCGATTTCGCACAGGTTGTAACGTCATCCGATCTTAAAAACGGCAAGATACTCATACGCAAAGGCAAAAAAGTTTATCACCAGGCAGTGGTAAAGTAGATTAACATAAAGTATCTGCGGCGATGTGTTATCATCCGGCAGAACAGGATTGTGCTTCGTGATCAGCATGATTATAATTAAAAGGAAATAGATAAAATGAGTAAAAACAGCATTATTAAACTCGACAACTGGGGAAAGGGCCTTCTTGTTAACATCATTTCAAAGGCTCTAAGCAACGATAAAGACCTTACAGCAGATGATATTGAAAAACTGAAAGAGATCAAAAAACAGCTACAGGA
>CAYTSF010000137.1:2639-8654 GCA_964440335.1 uncultured Leptospirales bacterium | reverse complement strand
GCCTGTTCGTGATGATGTACAGCATGTGTATCATTGCAGAAATCTACCGTCTCGAATACCTGCCGTCATTCATTGCAGGATCGATTTTATTCATTGCTGTTACATTCGCAGTACTCCGCGGCGGCTACAGGGTCATACTCCCCATATACCTTGTTACTTTTATCCCTTTTTTAATCATCTTTCTGTATTACTGGAGCGACGGTGAACGCTTTCGCGGTTTCATGAAATTTGTTAACACCTTCTTTGCCATGGCAGGATTCAGCGTACTCTCTGAATGGATTGAGCGCCTGCGCTTCAAGGAATTCAGGATGCGGAGCACACTCCTTTTAAAAAATAAAATCATCGAGGAAAAAGCATCGATCATTGACAACGAGCTGGAGCTTGCCCGGATGATTCAGACCGACCTGATGCCCGCGACAGTACCTGCCTTCCAGGGGATACGCTTTACAACATGTTACCGCCCCATGCAGGCCCTGGCCGGTGATTTTTTCGATTTTATCCGGTTTAAAGAGAACGACCTGATCGGCATTTTCATAAGCGATGTTTCGGGCCACGGCATGCCGGCCTCTCTCATCACAAGCATGGTCAAGGTCCTTCTCCATTCGATTGACGAGAAAAAACTGAGTCCCTCCCAGTGTCTTGAATTTATTAATTCCAAAATAACGGGACTCATCAGGCACTATTTCGTCACAGCTATTTACGCCGTCTACCACGTAAGAGAAAAAACACTTAACCTTTCCAGGGCAGGCCATCCTTATCCCATCATGGTGCGCAACGGGTCGGTTAAAGAGATAATATCAAATGGTAAGCTACTGGGTGTGTTTCCCGCTTTACACTTAGAAGAAGAAAAGGTACAGCTCCAGGCCGGGGACAGGGTCTTTTTCCTTACCGACGGTCTCCTTGAAGCAAAAGATAAAAACAATAAAGAGTTCAGGGAAATCCTTTATAACGGTTTGCTGCCCGAAATGACAGAACGCCCGCACTCCAACCCGGCAGAGTCATTATTCAATGAAATGGTCAGATTCACGGGCGGCGAACCATTAAAAGACGATGTATGCATCATATGCATGGAAGTTCTTGACTGATACCTGCAACCGGTCAAACTTCGCCATTCCCCGAAGGATTCTTTAAACCAGTTTAAAAATAGAAGCTCGCCGAAATCCCCACGGCACCGCCAAACAGGGCAAGGTCCTCTTCAACATTGCCGTTTTTATCAAGTCCCATCTGCTTCGCGTTGAAGCCCAGGTGTTTGTCATTGGGGTCAACCGCGCCATCGGAATCATTGGGGTAAATGGCAGTGCCGTCACCGAAGTCCACCCTTTCAAGCTGTAAAGGTGTTGTATATATTGCCGCAAGATAGAGGCCGATCGCGGCCCTGGGGCTTATAAAGTACTGGGGCTTTATTTCAACACGGAACATTATTGCGGTATCGAACGTCTGCGTAAGCACCATGGTGTTGGATGGAATTACATCTGAGCCGTCACCAACCGGCGTCGCTGTACCGTTAAGCGTTGCCCTTGAGGGGTTACCATTATATATCTGTTCAAACTTCAGCGTATTCGGCAGAAAAATCGTAGCGGCAGCTCCAAGTTCTATTGAGAAAGCGGGAGATACAAGATAGTTGTATTCAACGCCGATATAGGGCACTGTCTGGTTTATTTTACCTGTAGTATACCCGGTCTGCAGGGTACCCTGGATGTAATTGGGGTAAAGTTCCGACGCAGGTATCTTCGCGTCATCCCACATTTCAAGGTAGATCAGGGTTGCCCCGAGTTTAATGTTAAGCCAGAGTTCAGGCCTGTAGCTTACAAAGAAATCGTTAAGCAGCGTTGCACTCTCCATGGGGGCCGGGTGTATAAAATAGCTCGTCTGCCAGTTTATGCCTATGCCGTGCTGCGCTATGTAACCGTAGGCAACCTGTTCATGTTTTTTCACCATCTGGCTGCGCGGTATGCGGAAACTCCCCTGCGTAACAACAACACCGGTTTCGGAATCAACCAATTTCAGCGTAACCTGTACCTCATCGCCGATCTCTGACACGCTCCCGGTCATGAACACGCTTACCCCTGCCTGTCTGCCTGCCTGGATAAGACCCTTCTCATCGACCATGCCGCTCATGGAAAGCTCCATCTCTTTCATGCGGCTCTCCAGGGTCTCCCTGTCCACTATGAAGAAGACCTGGCTCCCTGCAAGTGCTCCGCTTACTATGTCGCGCAAGGTTGTTCCCAGGCCAAGTTCCTTCGCAAGCTGCGAGTCCTCGGTAAAGGGCAGCACACAGATCCCCCTCTTCATGCCTGTAGCAGGGTACTTTTTTATATAATCAGCGGTCATCTTTTCAATGGCGTACCCGGTCTCGGCATCAACGGATGCTGCTGAAAGTGCTGTGATGAATAATGTGAATGAAAGCATGAGCATTGATGCTGCGGCAAGTGTTCTTTTCATGGAGCCCTCCACTGTAATTTTATGGAAACCTGAAGATGAAGGAATTTGCACCGGATGTCAATTACTATTTAATTAAGATGCCATGTTATACCCTGTATTGAGCGTGGAGTTTCCTGCACCTGATTCCCCCGGAGAGATGAAACTTTCAAATCCCCTTCAACTCATGCGCAACAGACAAGTGATAAAATCCCCCGATTTTCAGGATATTTTCACTGCTGAATTAAGTATTTAATTGACATTAAAACCGCTGTTTATCCATCATTCTACTTTGCTGCTATTAACGATTATTGGGAGTGACGGCCATGATTTCATCAAAGCTGACAAAACTCATAAACGATGACAAGGAGTACCTCTTTCAGAACTACGGTGACAGGCTGCCGGCCGCCTTTATCAAAGGTGACGGTTCCTACCTTTACGATCAGGACAACAAAAGGTACGTAGACCTCTTTTCCGGCATCGCTGTCTCCGCCCTGGGCCATGCCAACCAGGCATTCACCAAGGCCCTCCACGGACAGATCGACAGGATTATCCATACATCGAACCTCTTCTTCAACCAGGAGCAGATCGAGGCCGCAAAACTGGTCTCTGAAACATCATTCCCTGGCAAGACGCTCTTCATAAACAGCGGAACAGAGGCAAACGAGGCAGCCATAAAACTGGCCCGCAGGTACGGCCTGTCGGTATCCCCCAAAAAGTATAACATCGTGACCTTTACCGGGTCGTTCCACGGCAGGACATTCGGCTCCATGTCCGCGACCGCGCAGGAGAAGATACACAAGGGATTCGGGCCCATAGTACCGGGCTTCATATACGTGGAGTACAACAACCGCAAAGCGCTTAAAAAGGCCATGAAGAAACATAAACACATAGCGGCAGTTATGCTTGAACTGATACAGGGCGAGGGGGGGATCAACGTTGCAGACCCCGACTTCGTGCGCGATATATTCGAGCTGTGCAACCAGAACGGTGTACTGACCATCGTTGACGAGGTGCAGACCGGGATCGCCCGCACCGGCACGCCCTACGTTCACCAGCACTACGGCATAACACCCGATATACTCACCCTGGCCAAGGGCCTGGGAGGCGGTGTGCCGGTCGGAGCCGTTCATGCCAAAAACTTCCTCGCGGAGCATTTCCCGAAAGGCACGCACGGAAGCACCTTCGGCGGCAACCACCTTGCCAGCGCGGCTGTTGTTGCTGTACTTAAAGAGGTAAAGAAAAAACAGTTCCTCACAGGCGTGGTCAACTCGTCGGAATACATCTTCAGCAGGCTGAAGAAGATCAAACAGAAAACCTCATATATACGCGGCATACGAGGCATGGGCCTGCTCATTGGCGTGGAGATCGCCGAACCCGGCGCGGAGCTTGTAAAACGCGCACTGGAGGAAAAACTTGTAATAAACTGCACATCCGATACCATTATACGTCTCATGCCTCCGCTTAACATAGAGATGAAGGTCCTTGAAGAGGGGATGGACATTTTTGAAAAACTGATACTTGCACGAGGTGAAGAATATGAAAATACCCGTAATTAATACGCCGGATTTTATTACCCTGGCAGACATCACTCGCGATGAGATGATAAGCCTCTTTGAATTTTCCGCGGTTCTCAAGAGCGGGGTGCAGAAGGGGAAGTTCCCCGCGCTGCTTAAAAACAGGACACTGGCCATGATATTTGAAAAGAACTCCACCCGCACGCGCGTCTCCTTTGAGACAGGGATGATCCAGCTTGGCGGCCATGCGCTCTTCCTCAGCAGCAACGAGATCCAGCTGGGACGCGGCGAGACCATCGCTGACACTGCGCGCGTACTGGCAAGGTACAACGATGGTATCATGATACGCACCTTTGCCCACAGCAAGGTTGAGGAGCTGGCGAAGTGGGCAGACATCCCGGTTATAAACGGCCTCAGTGACTCGTTCCATCCATGCCAGGCCCTTGCCGACTATTTCACAATATGGGAGAGGGAGCGTGACATCACGAAGGTAAAGATGGCATACATTGGTGACGGCAACAACGTGGCGAACTCCCTGCTCATGGGCGCCGCACTCCTGGGAACAAACATCTCCATCGCCACACCAAAAAAGTTTGAACCTGATATGGCTGTTGTAGAAAAGGCATACAAGCTGGCGTCAAAATCCGGATCAAAAATACTCATTACAAATGACATAGACAGGGCCGTTGAAGGTGCAGATTACCTTTACACCGACGTATGGGTAAGCATGGGCCAGGAGAAGGAGACAGAGAAAAAAAGGAAACTCTTTGCGAAGTATAAGATCACCGATGAACTCATCTCCCGCACCGGGAAGGACGCCAAGGTTCTTCACTGCCTTCCAGCGCACCGCGGCGAGGAGATTACTGATTCTGTCATGGACGGCAGCCACTCCATAGTCTTTGACCAGGCAGAGAACCGGATGCACTGCCAGAAGGCTGTCATGTGCGCACTCATGGGGAGGAAATAATAATATGAAAAAAATTAAAAAGGTCGTACTTGCATATTCAGGCGGACTGGACACTTCCATAATCCTGAAGTGGCTCTGTGAAACATACAAATGCGAGGTCATTGCCTACTCGGCCAATATCGGCCAGGAGGAGGAGCTCACAGGGCTCGAGGCCAAGGCTAAAAAAACCGGCGCGAGCAGATGCTACATCGAAGACCTCACAGAGGAGTTTGTTAAGGACTACATATTTCAGGCGATTAAGGCAAACGCCATATACGAGGACAGGTACCTTCTCGGTACATCCCTGGCGCGGCCAGTTATTGCGAAGCGCCAGGTCGAGATCGCGCGCAAAGTTAAGGCTGATGCTGTGTGCCACGGCGCCACGGGCAAGGGCAATGACCAGGTGAGGTTCGAGATGGCATTCAAGTCCCTTGCACCGGACCTGACGATTATCGCGCCGTGGAGGGAATGGGAACTCGACTCCCGCTCCAAGCTCTTCGACTACGCAGAAAAGCACAACATACCGCTCCCGGTAACCAAGGATAAGCCCTACAGCATGGACCGCAACATCCTGCACATCTCTTACGAAGGGGGAATACTTGAAGATCCCTACAGGCAGCCGGACGACAGCATGTTCCTTCTGACAAAATCGCCTGAGAACGCGCCTGACAAAGCCCTCTACATAGAAATCGGCTTCGAGAAGGGTGAGCCTGTATCGATCGACGGCAAAAGGATGAAACCCGTTGCCCTCATGAAAAAGCTCAACACCATAGCCGGAGAGAACGGAATCGGACGCGTTGACATAGTGGAGAACAGGCTCGTGGGCATCAAGTCGCGCGGAGTGTACGAAACACCGGCCGGCACTGTACTCATGACCGCGCACCGCGACCTTGAGTCGATAACCCTTGACCGCGACACACAGCACTTCAAGGACAACCTGGCCAATGAATACGCTCACCTCATATACAACGGCCTCTGGTTCTCGCGCAAGCGCGAGGCACTTGACGCGCTCATAAACAAGACGCAGGAGTTCGTAACCGGAACCGTGAGGCTCAAGCTCTACAAGGGCAACTGTACGGTCGTGGGCCGCAAATCAGAAGTTACCCTCTACGAACCGGACATTGCAACATTCGA
>CAYTSF010000137.1:0-2539 GCA_964440335.1 uncultured Leptospirales bacterium | reverse complement strand
TTTACCTTCAGCCCTGGATAAATCCTGAGCGCATTTTTGTAATAAATTTTTTCAATAACATCCCGCGGAAGGTTCAGCCCCCTGTAAACCCACCAGTTACCGCCCATGAGAAAAGTTGAACCTGTGAAATATTCGTCCGTTTCAAAAAATCGCAGGACCCTGTCATATTTCGCGGCCATCTCCGCACGCTGCTCCTTCCCGATATCACGGGTCATAAGATCCGTCCCGAAAAGAATACGATCGGCATATTTTATCATGAAGTTACGTATCCAGTTATAGTCAGCAAGGCAGTACGGGGTAAATCCGTAACATGTGTCGATGTAGAGATTGGGGTACTTCTTGAGCATTCTTTCAAGGCGCTTAACTGTTTTTTCACTGATCATCATGCATCCCATGTGCGCCATTACCGCCACCAGGCGCGGATGTTTTTTAAGTACATTCTCCCAACGGTCCATTGCTTCAGTCCACTTTTCTTCAGGGTACTCGTCGCTGAAAAAGGGATGGGCGATATGAGCTGAAGCCACGGGTATCCCCAGTTCCTCAAGGCGGGTATATGTGGGATCATTTTCCGGCGCATCAATTCCCCCTGCATAACCCCACCACATCTTGTAGCCTAAAGCCCCTTTTTCCGCCCACCTGCTCACGTCATCCGGTTTGAATATGAGAATGTCGGTATAGCCTGTGTACATGACATACTGTATCCGTTCTCCGAACCTTGACCTGCTTTCTTCAATATAATTTTCATTCCAGCCGCTGGAAAAATTTCCATCCAGGTCGATCCAGATATCAATGAGGATGTTATACCTGCTCTCCAGAATTTTTCCGATGGCGATGTTGTGCTCATTTTTTTCAAAGCCCTGTATATGGTTATGCACGTCGATAATGGGTATGTCCGCTAATTCTTTCCTGTCGCGCGGAGGCTGGCATGCCTCAGTGATGATGGGCTGAAACCTGAAGGACTGCCCGGGCCTGCCGTCCGCTTCCTCCAGCATCCCGCGCCATGAATCAACGCAGGATATTGCATAGCCGTTTTCCACATTGATGACTGTTGTACCGCCGTCAGGCGCTGCTATGAAACGCCACCTGAATGATTTTTTCGGCATATATTTAGCAGCAATGACCATGTTCTCCTTTCCCGCTGCAAGGCTCAGGCCCGATATCTCTGCAACGATCCTGTACTGGCCTGAGATATCTGTTTTAAGCAGATAGAACCTCTGACCTATACGTCCATGGAACGGATAGAGCTGCAGATCCTTGCCTTCAGCCTCGGTCGTGATGTCCAGGGCCTTTTCACCTCCGGTCTGAATAAGGCTGAACCTCAGTTCAGGTTCAGGGAGTTCCTGGCCGGCGCCCCGGCTATACGATTTTGACACATTGACCACTGACAGTATTACAGCTGTGCAGACCGATGCAGTTATTACGGATATGCATGAAAACCGCTTCATTTCCCCTCCGGTAATTTCACAGTTTCTGAAAGACGGGAAACTGTGAAAAATTGCTGGTTTAATTTACACTACAGAATTTCAAATAGAGAATCCAGGATGAAAAGTAAAACATAATTTTCAAGTTTCTCCTTATCCATTATTAACGTAAACATATATATATTTTTTGCTCCAAAACAAAATATACTCTTGACAATTGCCACTCCATCTTGCAGCACATACACACTACTATACCAACCGGAGGTTACAATATGAAAAAGCTCTTCGCGGTTATCGTACCGCTCATGATCCTGTTTTCAGTCTCTGCATGCTGCACAGTATTCCCCAGGTCATACAACGATGAGATTTACAAACTGATGGTCGATTGTAAACAGGATGTCCTTGCCCTCATGGATAAAAGTGTGACATCCTATACAAAAAACCAGGCGGGGATCGAGGCTGTTCAGAAAAAGCTCACAGCCCTGGGTTCGCTCTTATCGGAACAGTGCGATGGTGACGCCTCGTGCAAACAATTCACGGTTATCATGGCAAAAGACAAAGGCCTCTTTGGGGAATTCCTGGTGCGCTGGCAGGAGAAGGACAAATTCAGCAGGGCATTCATCGACAGCTGGAAAACAAACATGGGTGCAGCATTCGATGAGATGATCGCGGCAGAAACAGCCAGAGACAAATAAAGGAGAAATACTATGGCTATCAATATTTCAGAAATTACAAAAAGCATCAAGGGTGAAGTTTCAGACATGCTTGGAGATGCATGGAAAGATGTTGAAAAGGAGATAAAAAAATTTCTCAACGACCACAAGGCAGACATGGACAAGTGGACCAGGCAGTGTGTAAAGAATGAGATTGACAAAGATGAACTTGAAGTCCTTCTCAGGGGCCTGAAGAGTGTCGCAGGAATCGCAGGATTAAAAGAACTCATAAAGGCCCAGGTTAAAACAAAGGAGAAGACAGAAAAAATAATCACAGTAGTCATCGAGAAACTCATAGTGGTCCTGATCGCGTCGCTGTGAAAGAACCCGCATCAGCATTTAACCTGCCAGGCCGTCAGTGTCCCGGAATTGATACCGCCGGGGCACTGAACAGCTCCACCTCCC
>CAYTSF010000136.1:0-8758 GCA_964440335.1 uncultured Leptospirales bacterium | reverse complement strand
AGAATGAGCACCATGTATGAACCTGTTACTGCCAGGAAAAAAATGATTTTCATTACTGCTCGCAGAACATCGGAATCCACCGCGTCATTAAATGTTCTGTAGATCAGCCCGATGTATAGTGTAATGAAAAAATTGATCCCAAGTCCGAGCATAAAAATTTTTCCGGGAGTGAACGCATCTATGAGATTTTTACCGTCAATGTTGATAAAATTAATTACAATCGCAGTGAAAGTGATTACAATGAGGTCAAATACAAGGTCGCTTGGTTTAATATAACGTGCGAGTGAACTGATTTTCATTCCGGGCCCCCCGGTATAGAATTTCTGGAATGTTCATCTTATTTTTAATTCGGCATCGGTATTATAAGTTGTAATGAATGAAGAGGTAAAAAACAATAAAAAAATTATCTGGTGAGCCTGCCAGAGCAAAGTTCGAATAACAGGAAGTAATATATGAGTCCGGGCTGCACCGGAGACTTTGAGTCTTTAATAAACGGAAATTCCTGTATCGACAAAAAAGTTCAGTGGGCCTCGTCCCAGTTGTTTCCTTTACCAATCTCGACCACGACAGGCACTTTAAGCTCTATGGCCTTCTCCATCTTTTCGCGCACCATGGCTTCGAGGTCGCCTGCTTCGGAATCGTGAGCCTCAAAGACAAGTTCGTCATGCACCTGCATAATCATGCGCGACTTCATCTTCTGTTTCTTCATCGAATCGCTTATATGGATCATTGCAATTTTTATCATGTCTGCCGATGTCCCCTGGATCGGTGTGTTGATTGCAACACGCTCTGCACCTTCACGCCTGAACACTGTCGTTGAATTTATTTCTGGCACCGGCCTGCGGCGTCCCATGAGGGTCTTCACGTAGCCGTGTTCCTTTGCGAAGGCAACGGTGTCATCAATGTATTTGCGGAATCCGGGGTATGTCTGGAAGTATTTCTCGATGAATATAGCGGCCTCTTTCATGCCGATCTCGGCCTGCTGTGAAAGCCCGTATGGGGATACGCCATAAATGGTCGCAAAGTTGATGATCTTTGCCTGTCGACGCATATCCGGTGTTATTGAATTCATGTCTACGCCGAAAACAGATGAAGCAGTCATGTTGTGGATGTCGATTCCCTGCTGAAAGGCCAGTATCATGTTCTCGTCTGCCGAGAAGTGCGCCGCAAGACGAAGTTCGATCTGCGAGTAGTCCGCAGACATAATGATGAATCCTTTGTCTGCAATGAATCCCTTGCGTATCTGCCTGCCGAACTCATCGCGTACCGGTATGTTCTGTAAGTTCGGGTCAGAAGATGAAAGTCTGCCTGTGGCTGCAACGGTCTGGTTGTACGATGTGTGAATCCTCCCCGTGACCGGGCTTATGAGTCTGGGCAGTGCGTCGATGTAGGTGCTCTGGAGCTTGCTCAAGCCCCTGTACATGATGAGCGAGTCGATAATTTCATGCCTGCCCTGCAGTCCCTCTAACACCTGGATGTCGGTGGAGAAACCGGTCTTGGTCTTCTTCAGGGGCTTCAGTCCAAGCTTGTCAAAGAGGATAGCCGATAGCTCGCGCGTGGAGTTTATGTTGAACTCCTGGCCTGCAAGCCTGTATATCTCCTTCTCCACATCAACCAGCCTTGACTGCGTGTCCTTCCTCATCATCTCGAAGTGAGCGGTATCGATACGCACCCCGGAATACTCCATGTCGGCAAGGACTTCAAGGAGCGGCAATTCGATTTCACGAAAGAGTTCTGCCAGTTCATCGCGTTTTATCATTGGACTGAATGTTTCATAAAGCCGCCAGGCAATGTCAGCATCCTCAATGGCATAGTCAGAAAGTTTTTCAAGGGGCACCTCGGTTATTGGAACCGCGCTTTTACCCGTGCCCACCAGTTCCTTGAAAGTAACCGTCCTGTAGTTCAGGTAATGTTCGGCCAGGTCGTCTATGTTGTGGCGACGCTCCGAGGGATCAATGAGGTACGATGCTATCATGGTGTCGAAGTCTATACCGCGAAGTGTTATGCCGGCGCGCCTCAGCACCATGAGATCGTACTTTATGTTCTGGCCGACTTTTTTTATCTTTTCATTTTCAAGCAGAGGTTTCACAAGGGGGAGAGTCTCTGACGGGTCCGGGTAATCGTCGCTGAAGAGCCCGCGGCTCAGTACCGGCAGAAACCATCCTGAATTTTCAGCTATGGAAAAAGACATGCCCACAAGGTTTGCCTCAACGGGCTGCAGCGAATCAGTTTCGGTGTCGAACGATACGATGCCTGCCGCTGTTACGGCATCGATCATCTGCTGCAAATCGGCAAGGCTCCGGATTGTGATATAGTTTTTAGGTTTTTCACCGGCGGGTTTCTTCGCGGCAGGTCCAGCCGCGGGCGCGGCGCTGCCGAAGAAGTCCCTGGCAACGGAGGACATTTCGATTTTGTTAAAGTACCCGGCAGCCACAGTGCTGTTTATGCCGTTAAACGCGAGTTTTTCGAGCGAGAGGTCTACCTCCACGTTACGGCGTATGGTCACAAGGTCACGGCTGAGATACGCCATCTCCTTCTGGGTTTCGAGGAGTTCCCTGGTTTTTCCCTTGATCGAGTCAAGGTTTTCGTAGAGTTTATCGAGGGTGGAATAATCGGTGATAAGCTTCAGTGCGGTCTTTTCGCCGATCCCCTTCACGCCCGGCACGTTGTCTGATGTGTCGCCCATGAGCGCCATGTAATCAATGATTTTGTCAGGAGTGAGTCCCACCTTGTTCACGATTGATTCGTGGTCATAAATCTCGTACTCTGATATACCTTTTGAAGCGGCATAAATCTTCACGTTTTTTTTCAGCAGCTGGTACGCGTCCTTGTCGCCTGTAACCAGGTAGACTTCAAGTTTGTCCGACGGACATTTCTCTGCTACCGTGCCGAGTATGTCGTCTGCCTCGTACTCGTCAGACTCAAGAATTGGTATGCCCAGGGTTGCGACCATGTTCTTGATCTCAGTGATCTGGCTGCGCAGGTCATCAGGCATCTTCTGCCGGTTTGCCTTATACTCGGTGTAGAGCCTGAACCTGAAGGATTTAACAGGCGGGTCAAATGCAACTGCAAGGTAATCGGGCGCCTGCTCGTTGATGAGCTTCAGCAGCATGCGGGCGAATCCGAATATTGCCGAAGTGTTCTGGCCGCTGGAGTTTATGAGTGGATTTTTGATAAATGCGTAGTATGCCCTGTAGCACATGGCGTGGCCGTCGAGTACAAAGAGTTTCTTTTTCATATGAATCCACCATCACTGTATATTTAAGTCTGCCGCAGGGGCACAGAGACACAGAAAGAGTATTTTCCGATTGGTATTTAAGGTAATTATTTATACCCGGTTTGCGCTACTATTTTTTGCGGGGTTTAAATTTAATTTTATACGGGCACTTCTATCCGGCGCACACTGCCTCTACCAGGCAGGTAAAGTCTTTAGAAGCAATTGCCTGCTATACGACCTGCGTCTGCTTCAGCCTGTTAATCTCGCTTATCTTGCCGATCAGGATTTCGTCGGTCTTTGCAAGACGCTGTGAAAGTATGTGTACCATCTTCGCGGCAAATGCCGGATTTTTTATGAGGAATGCCTTGAGCTGCGTCACATTGTCGATATATGCAAGCTTTACGTCACCCAGGGCGCGTACCGTGGCGCTCCTGGGGATGCTTGTGAAGAGCGAGATCTCTCCGAAAAAATCCCCCTTGGTCAGCGTTGCCACAATGAGCTGTTCGTTTCCGTCCGAAAGTATAATGCTCACCCTTCCTTCAATAATGATATACATCCTCTGTTCAAGCTGTCCTGCTTTTATGATGTTTTCACCATTCTGGTAGTAGAGTATATTCTTGGACATGGTTCTTCCCCGGCCTCCGCAGCTTTTTTTATAATATCGGACATTAGCGGTTTTTTCTCGATAACTGAATTTATTGCCGGCAGTTTCCAGTTGAAAAGCACCGGCACTTTTTCTAAATTAAATTGATTATATGGAGGATATGATGAAAGCATTTATGAGAGTACTTTTTATTGTGGTAATGGTTTGTGCCGTATACCCGCTGTCAGCGCAGGAAAAGGATGCAGGTACAGGCATTGCCCTTTTTGTCAACGCGGGCTTCGGATTTGCATACAACGTGTACCTTGAAGATACCCAGAACGAATGGGTTGACGCCTATGAACTCCTTCTCTACGAAGAGCAAAAAGGGGAGTCTTCGGTCTCTATGATTTATGGCGGCCTGGGCATTGATCCCAGGGTCGAGCTGGGCAGCATTGTGCTCTCGCTTCCCATTGAGTTTTACAACCCGGTTAAGAGCAGGAGGGCAGTGTCCAACGGGGTCAACACCGTGGAGTCAGAGATAGACGTATCGTTCTGGTCGCTGTCGCTGGTAGCAAATTATAAAATTGATACAGGAGCTTCAGGATATCTTCTTCTCGGCGGCGGAGCGGGATTGTATTACGGTTCAATCGAGTGGAATGTAATCATAAACGACACCGGAGACATTGATAAAGACAGCGCATGGACAATGGGCTGGCAGACCGGGCTTGAGTACCACTGGGTATTGGGCAGTGTTGACCTTTACCTTGCAGCAACGAGCAGGTTCGCCGAGGTTATTACATTCAAGGTCCATTCGGACGACGGTGAGAATAATATGATCGCGGGTGTTACAGGGCTGTACCTGTCAGCCGGTGCTGGTTACAGGTTTTAATTCACTGCAATAAAGGAGCAATACCATGAAGAACGAAAATAGAAAGCACAAAAGGTTTGACATACCGCAGATTTTTAAAATTGAGTTTATGAAAGAGGAGGCCTTTGCTGCGCGCGGCATAAACATCAGCGAGGGGGGGCTTCTGTGCGAGACCGAGTACCCCATTGACCAGCTTTCAAGGGTCTTCATGGTTTTTGTGCTGCCAGACAGGGGCCAGGAAATACTCAGGAACGAGGGGTCAGTGCTCAGGGTTTCAAAGAAGGGGGATAAATACGAATTTGCCGTGGCCTTCGGCGACATGACTGATGATGACAGGGAGGAGCTCAGGAAGTATCTGCACCACGGTTAATACCTCATTTCGCATCCAATAATCCTTGACAAGGACTGAATTTTTTTCTCATAGTAAGTGCGGGCTCCATGAATGCCCGCATGAATTTCTGCTGTACCGGCTCTCCCGGCCGTCTGCTGCAAACTTTTCATGCTAATGTCCTTAAAGGTAATTGCCGGTGAAATTAAAACATGACCTTCTGAAAGTACTGATTGCTGTTGTTGTATTTGTAACAGCCTCCTTTTTCATTTACTCTGCGCACTCCCCCTCGGCCTGGAAAAATTTCACAAAAGATTTTTCACTCAACAATCCCATGTATGTAGCCAAGGATACCGGCGGCATGTTTTATGTAATCGATTCCGGCGGCAGGCGTGTAGTAATCTTTAACAGGGAGGGAAGGGTCGGCAGGATATTGTATGCGGATTCCCGGATGGATGGAGGCTTCAGGCGCGCCACATCTCTCTGCGCAGGCGGAGGATACCTCTTCCTGGTGAATGCCGTGGATGTCCCGGGAAAAGCGGGCATACAACGGGAGGAGATCCTGCGCTACACAGCCTCCGGCAGCTTCGACAAAGTTCTTTACAGCAGGGCCTACGACAAGGGCGATTTTCCATCGGGGGGAGGGAGGTTCAGGAGCCCTGTTATTGAAGGTAAGAGCCTGAAATTTTACTACACATGCGATGACAGCATTGACCTGGTCAGGGTGGATACAGGAACGGGCGCCGCCTCTACAGAAAGTATACTCTCAGGCGTGAATTCAGGCCTCATGGTACAGAGCATTCATGCGGATGAAAACGGTGTGTCATACATAAAAAAGACCGGCGAGATCATGTCGCGTAAAAAAGACCAGAGGGAACAGATGGTTTATGCACCGGGGAAGACCATATGGAACATTAATTATTTCCCCTGCAACCTTGCGATAATCGAAGAGGGAAGCATAATCTTCTGTGAACCTGAAAAAAGGACCGCGCATAAATTCATTGATACCGGCGAAGTATCTGACTGGATTACATCAACAGACCTGGAAAAACTCGACGTGGATTACACCGGGAACAGGCTGGCGGGTTCAAATGTTTTTGCAGACGGGACCATTGCACTGATTATCGGCGGCACAATTGTCTACCGCGAAGCCGGGGGCTATGATACATATGATAGAGGAAGCCTTGAACTTGAAAGGGCCATTGTACTTAAATGCTATGCACTCTGGCTGGCGGCACTGGCATCTCTCCTCAGCTTTATTGCAGTAATGAGTTTTATAGTAAAAAAATCCGCAGCGGCCGGGGTTGTCATAAAACAGTCCGCAGTATACACCCCTGTTGTAGCGACATGTATTGCGGCGTGCGCGTTTCCCATTGTAAGGGAATTCTCTGCTTCAATGGAAAAAGAGATGTCCTTCAGGTTGAATATGCTGCTTGATGCCGCTGCCGGGGCTATCACGGGCGATATGGTTGATCCGATCGAGGGGCCCGCTGATTACCTGTCAGCTGACTTTGTTAAACTCAGGAAGGCCGTACGGGCTTTTGCCGGCAATGACCGGGCAAACCGGGGTCCGGGGTATTATATCCGCATAACGAAGAATGACGGTAAATGGGAACGCCTTGTTATTGACAGCGAGGACTCGGGCTACCCTGGCGCGCCGTTAAGGATTGCTGAGGGTGAAGGGAGCCGGGAAGGTAACGTTGACGCGGCGGTTTCATGGGATGATTCTCCTGGCAGATGGGGCTGGGCGATTCGGGGAAGCAGGGCCATAACCGGTGCCGGCGGACGGGTAGTTGCCATTATGGAAATCGGGATTGACCTTAATGATTACCTTTCATTCAAAAAACAGCTTTATTACAGGATTGCCCGCTATTCAGGATTCTCAGCGCTCCTGGTAATTCTGATTGTCCTGGCACTCTACCGCTTCATGCCCGGGCCTGCATTGAAACAGAATACCGGTCAATGATTCGGCAGAGCGATTTATGACAAATAACCAGTCCATAGGATTCTTCGATTCCGGAATCGGCGGAATAACCGTACTTCATGAAGCGCTGAGGCTCCTTCCTTCAGAGGACTACATATACTATGCTGACACGGACAATGCCCCCTACGGGACTAAATCCCGCGAAGATGTTACCCGCCTGGTACTTGACGCAGTGGATTTTATAGTTGGCCGGCAGGTCAAGGCTGTTGTAATCGCCTGCAACACCGCAACCAGTGTGGCAATTGAAACCCTCCGCAGCAGGTACAATATCCCAATCCTGGGGATGGAACCCGCGATTAAACCCGCTGTTGAAAAAAATGAAAAGGCACATAAACGCGTACTGGTCACTGCGACGCCCCTTACCCTGAAAGAAGAGAAGTGCAGGAACCTCATAGAGCGAGTGGACAATGAACACATCGTTGACCTTCTGCCCCTTCCTGAACTGGTAAGGTTCGCCGAGGATTACGAGTTCAGCGGCGAAAAGGTGATACCCTACCTGGAGAGCAGGCTCGGGCAGTATGACCTTTCGTTGTACGGGACAGTGGTGCTTGGCTGCACGCATTTCCCGCTGTTCAGGGAGACCTTCAGGATGCTGCTCCCGGCGTGGATTGATATTATCGATGGAAACGCAGGAACAGTGCGCAACCTTAAACGCACGCTGGAGGCCAGGGGATTGCTCGGCAGCGGAGGCGGTGAGGTGAAGTATTTCATATCCGGCAGACCGGTTGATGACAGAAGTATAATCAGCGGGTACAGGTCGCTGCATGAGTACCTGGACCGGATTGAAAAGGCCTGCGTATAAAAAACAAAAAATCCGCTTAAAGAAGCGGATTTTTTTACTTCATGATACTCTTCGTTATTTTACAATAACCCGCATGTTGTCGAGCCTGACCTTGTAGTCCCCGGAGACTGTAACGAATCCTTTGTACAGGTCAGATACATCAGTGATCTTGGCCATGAACCAGTTGTAGGAGGTCATTTCATCCCTGCTCTCAGGAGCCCTGTAGACGCTTTCATTATCCATCGCTTCAAATGCTATAACCTGTGTGCCGATCTTGATCTCTTTTTCCGTAGCTTTGCGTGTTTTGTAGTAAAACTTTGTCCAGATTTCCTGGCCTGATGAGACCATCATGAACTGCCCTTCATCCTTTGTCTGCTTGGTAGGGGGAGTTATTACCTTTGAGAGGTAGACATACTGCCAGGGAAGCGCGAACTTTTCGTAACCGATAAAATATTCGTCAGACTGGACATAATGCTCGTCCTCGTTATCTGCCATGAGCGGCGCGCAGAGGCTGATAACTATAAATGCAAGAACTGAAAAGAGTATGCTGTTGACTACTGATCTTGACTTCATTAAATCCTCCATAATTGAATTGAAAACAGTATAAAATTAATCCTGATCAAAGCTTTAACATATTTATTACAGTCAGTGTTAATCCCGGATTTTTTGTATAATAAACTGCTCTCATCGACCCGCAGCCGAAGGTTGGGGGACAATTGAAAATATCATTATACTAAGAAATATTTTCAGGAATAATTACTGATCAGATGTTAAAGAACTATACCATTCATAAAGTGGATATACACATATTTATATTTTCCCGATCCTGTATCTGGTCGGGAACAATAGCAACTGTGGAATACCAATTTCTTATGGGTATAACAGTGTAAAATATACTTTATGTACTGATAAAATCAATCAATATTTATCGGTTAAATGGAAATAGCAATTTCCGGTCTGGAGCCCGGGCTGCTTTGATACTATTTTTTTTGGAAAA
>CAYTSF010000135.1:7183-8804 GCA_964440335.1 uncultured Leptospirales bacterium | reverse complement strand
CGGCATATCAATCATGATCGGCCAATCCCTGACTGCTCATAATTCAATCACTGAGGAAAGAAGTTAATCCAGGAATAATTACTGCTCTGCATTTCCGCGCCTCCGCGTGAATCTCTGATAAGTTTATAAATCTTTCAAGTGAGTGGCAATAAACAGTGATAATATCTCTGCCGGGGGCCTTGAAGTACTGAGCGTGATCAAAACAGATTAAACCTGAATTTTTACAAAAACATCCAGAGACACAACAGGCGCACATCCATTAATTTCTGCACTTTATTTATTCTTATTGACACTTCTGCGGCATGTAACATAAAAGTGTCTTAATCATAGAATCTGTCCTTTCCGGCTCAATTTAATTTAAACACAAAATGATGCCCACTATCCGCTGATATCAGCAGGATAACATTAAAATCCGAGGTTAAACCATGATCTCCTTCTGGAAAAAAATGCCGATCCGTTACAAAATTCTGGCAACAGGCGTAATGATAATACTGATCTACTCCGTAACCATTTTCTTTTACGTGCTCCCGGTCACAAAGGAGCACCTGCTGAACAAAAAGAAACAGATGCTTAAAGAGCTTACGGGCCTGGCTTACTGCACTGCAAATACCTACTACAGCGAGTTTAAAAGCGGAAGGCTCGGCGAGGAGGAGGCAAAGTCCCTTGCAAAGAACCAGCTGCGGTTCTTCAGGTTCGGTAACGAGAACAGGGACTACTTCTTCATCACCACGCCGGACAACGTAACAGTTATGAACCCATACAGGCCGGACCTGGAAGGAACTGATTCCAGCGGGCTCACAGATCCTGACGGTAAAAAGTTCATTGTGGAATTTTCACGAATCGCAAAAGAGTCCGGGGCCGGGTACATAAACTACAAGTGGCAATGGTACGCTGACAAGACAAAGGTGCTCGACAAGATCGGTTACGTCGTGATGTTCAGGGAATGGCAGTGGGTAATCGGTACGGGTATCTATATAGAGGATGTGAGGCAGGAGGCACGGGCCCTCTACATAAAACTCGGCATATTTACTTTTTTCATCACTGTCATTGCAGTGGCATTGCTTGCCCTTGTCGCAAGGGCCATATCCGATCCAATCAGGAACCTTGTACGCGGACTGCGCACCTTTGACCTGAACACTGTGCTTGTCTCTGACACCAGGGACGAGATACACGACATGACCGAGCAGTTCAACAAATTCATACACAGGCTCAAGGGCGTTATCATAGACATCAAGACTGCCTCTTCACACCTTGCCACTTCATCGGAGGAGATGTCAGCTGCGGCCACAACCTTCACCAACAACGCCATGAACCAGAACCTCTCCGCAGACGAGGTGAAGCACAGGATCAATGAAATCGTCGGGCAGATGGACGGTGTTTCCGAGGACATCGACAACCAGTTCCAGAGTTTATATGTGCTCATAAACAGCATGGACCAGCTCTCCGTGATGATAAACGATCTCGATACTGACATAAACAGAACAGTGAGCGCCATGACCGATGTGACGCGCGAGGCAAAGGGAAGCGAGGATCTGCTGCGTTCCATGAGCGAAAGCATGAAGAAAATAAACAGGAGCTCCGAGGAGATGACCAACATCATAGAGATCATCAACGACATCTC
>CAYTSF010000135.1:4598-7083 GCA_964440335.1 uncultured Leptospirales bacterium | reverse complement strand
TCGAAGATGAAGGCCCAGGTCGGTTCAAAGGAGAATGTTTCAGCGGAGGTTCAGGAGATCAGGGAGAAGTCCAACGGCATCCGCATGACAACAAAAGTTCAGAAGCTGGCCATATCCGAAATCACAGAGCTCATAATGCAGATCACCGAGGGCTCGGAATCCATAACACAGGGCTCCGAGGAGCTTACCAGCAGTTCGGAGGAGATTTCGGGCATGGCAGAAAGCCTCAAGAGCAGGGTGGATTATTTCAAAATATAACCCATTCCATGGACTATTGCCGGGAAGTTCGTCGGCGTCATGAACGAACATCCCGGCCCATGCAATTGCAACCATTTAAATCTCCCAATAACTTCTGAGGCCACGATAAAAAATGATAGACGGTTAACACAAATTTACTGATACTGCTTCAGTAGCATAATTCATAATTTTCAAGACAGGCCCGGTATATGGATGAAAAATTGACCCTGAAGGTCCTCAAAACAAGGGAAAAGGAAGCAAGAAAGGAACTGATAATTGATGCCGCTGAAAGGGTATTCGCATCGACGCGCGTTGACAAGGCAACCATACGGGAGATCGCCGATGACGCGGGTATGACAGCATCGTCGATTTACAGGTTTTTTTCCAACCAGGAATCCATCCTCATTGCGGCAATTATCAGGACGCAGTCAAGGTTCAATGAAAGGCTTGAGGGCACCATCGACGAGAAAGACCCCCTGTCTACGCTGAAGAATGCCATTGACTGTTACATAGACTTCATTATTGAAAACGAAACATATTTCCAGATGATGACCATCCTCATGTCCCACGGAAACCTTGGAGATGAATCAAGCGCTGACCTTGTCAAAGTCATGATTGAATCCCTCGATAAAATGGACCGTATTGTGAAGCTCATCAGGCCCCATGATAATCCCCGCCCCCTTTCAAGATATATCTATTCCATACTTGTGGGCATATCAGTATCATACAATAAAATGCCGGGGGTAAACCCGGACAGCAGGGTGCGCCACATGAAACTGCTCTCGGCCCACCTCTACAACCAGATAAAAAATTACCTTGAGCAGCCCTTCCCCATAAGGGCGCACCTGTAACAAAGATAAATCTTGACTAAAACCCCCGTAAAATTATCCTCGTACAACAGGATAGAAACATGAACGAAGATATTTTTGACAGATTATTCCAGGTTCTGGCTGAGCGGAAGAACAGTTCGCCTGACAGTTCCTACACCGCCAAGCTCATGAGCAAAGGCACTGAGAAGATCAACAGCAAGATCACCGAAGAGGCCGCCGAGGTCTGCGAGGCAGCCCTTGAGGATGACCTGGCCCACCTTAACTACGAGATATGCGATCTGCTTTACCATACCTTCGTGCAGGCAGCACACAGGGGAGTGACCCTTGACGATATAAGAAATGAACTGGCCAGGAGGTTCGGCACCAGCGGACTTGAAGAGAAGGCCAACAGGGGGCAGAAATGAATCTCAACGATTCCGGAAGGATCAAATTCGCAATTCCATCAAAGGGGAGGCTCATGGAGCCCACCATTGACCTGCTGAAAAAATCGGGCTTCAAGTTCAGGGCACAGGGCCGCAACCTCTACGCCACGTGTACCAACTACGACATAGTCTTTATTTTTATTCGCGCAGACGATATACCCGTGCTCGTCGATTCAGGCGTAGTTGACCTGGGTATAACCGGGAGCGACCTTATACAGGAGCGGATGACAGATGTGGTCCACCTGCTGCAGCTTGGCTACGGCCAGTGCAGGCTCTGCGTCGCAGTTAAGGACGAGTGGAAGGATGACAGGCTCGAGTCCCTGGCGGGGATGAACATTGCAACATCCTTCCCGGTCATGACAAAAAGTTATTTCGCGAACCACAACGTTAATGTTAACTGTATAGAGATGAACGGCTCCGTGGAGATCATGATTGCCCTGAACCTTGCCCAGGCCATTGTTGACATTGTGGAGACAGGAGACAGCCTGCGCGACAACAACCTGAAGGTATTCAAAGACATTGGTGTTTACGAGACTACACTCATTGCCAGCAAAAAGATCGCGGGCGATGAACGCATAACAAGGATCAGGCGCAGGATTGAAGGGGTACTGGTCGCCAACCACTACAGTATGCTTGAATACAACATCCACGAAAGCAGACTGAAGGAGGCAGAGAAGATCACCCCCGGCTTTGAGTCACCCACGGTTTCAAAGCTCGATGAGAAGGACTGGCTTTCAGTAAAGGTAATGGTTAAAAAGAACGAGGTCGTCCCGGTCATGGACAGGCTGGAGGCCCTGGGCGCGACTGCCATTATCGAGACAGAGATCACTAACTGCCGCCTGTAATGAGATTTTTTTGGCGTATATTATTTCTACTCCTCCCTCTGCTTTTAACGGTTTCGTGCGGCGAAAAAACCATAAACCACGGAACATTTGCACCTTCGCGGCTGCAGCATGTCACTGGCCAGGACGGTGTTTCATCAATCCCCATCGATGA
>CAYTSF010000135.1:0-4498 GCA_964440335.1 uncultured Leptospirales bacterium | reverse complement strand
GGTGAGGCCATTGAGTTCAGGCGCAGCGCCAGGCTCTTCCCTGAAGGCTATCCGTTCTTTGGCGCTGCGGCAATGGTGAAGGATGGCTACGTTTATGTTGCGGGGCATTCAACAAAGGGCGAGTCCCATCCCCTGAGCTTTGCACGCGTAAAAACTGAAAAGATTGATGACTTCAAATCCTATGAGTACCTTGCAGGTGACGGTTCATGGAGCAGAGACTTTTCAGGGTGCGCCTATTTTTTCGGAGACGTGTGCGGCGAGGCTTCACTATCATTCAATGACAGCAGCAACGAATATGAAGTCTTCTACGCGCGCATGTTTACGGGCGAGGTTGTCAGGGCAGGATTCGCTGAGTTCAGGGATGTTGGCAGGTGTGCGGTGAGCAGCGTCTATCATCCCCCATTGCCCGAAAAGGGGAAGATGTGGGCATACTCTGCGAAGGAGATTTTCAGGGAAGGGGACACAAACTATCTCATATACATTGACCCTGACTTCTACCAGCCCATACTTCTTGAATACAGGAGATAACCTGCCGCTGCAACTTATTCTGTTTGACATGAACAATCCGCTGTGATAGACCTATTGCATGATACGCATATTCCCCCTGCACGAAAAAAAATCGCTCTATCCAATACTGGCCTACTGGTCATTTAACAACTGGTATATGGGGCGCGACGTGCCATTCAGGTATGTGCTCCAGGAGTACAGGCGCAGGGCGGACAAGGAATCGCTGCCATATTCCTTTGTAGCCTGCATGGACGATCTTCCGGTGGGCATGGTATCAGTAAAATACAACGACATGCTGAACCGGCCAGACCTGTCACCATGGCTCTCTGCACTCTATGTGGTTCCCGAATACCGCAACACGGGCATCGGCAGTCTGCTCATAAACGAAGTGCTGCAGGACTGTGCCGATAACTGTGTGAAAAGGATTTTTCTCTTTGTGGACAGCAGGTACCTTGACAAACTTGTACACTACTACACTAAGCGCGGATGGATATACCTGGACGAGGAGAAAGACTCGGATGGAAATGCCACGAAGATTTTTTTCTACGAGATTGGTGAAAGGCCGGTACGTGCCGGCCTCTGATAATCAGCCGTGATTATGCCCGTGTCCATGACCATGATGGTGGTCATGGCTGTGATCATGTCCGTGTCCATGGTCGTGTTTCTCACCCTTCTTGTGCTGTATGCCGTGCTCTATGTGTTTCACAAGCGCGTCGGTGTTGACCCTCCCTGTTGCAGAAACTTCTATTATCTCAGTGTCCCTGTTCAGGTCGCGCACCTGCTTGTAGAATATCTCTTTATCAAAGTTTGTTGAACCGATGATGTCGATCTTGTTCAGTACAAGTATGTCTGCCTTGCTGAACATGACCGGGTACTTGTGGGGTTTGTCATGGCCCTCAGAAACAGAGACAACCATCATGACTTCATCTTCGCCCAGGAAAAAGTCCGCGGGGCACACAAGGTTGCCCACGTTCTCTATGATGAGGCAGTCAACGTGGTGCAGGTCAAAGTTCAGCAGGGCGCGCTCGAGCATTGCTGCCTCAAGGTGGCACAGGCTATGCGTGTTGATCTGGTGCACCTTGATGTCAAAGCCCTTAAGTCTGTCTGCGTCTGCGCTCCCCTGCATGTCCCCTTCAATGACTGCGATTTTATACTTCTTCGTGAGTTCAGGAATGACAGCCTCAAGGATGCTGGTCTTCCCTGCGCCCGGAGCGCTCATCAGGTTGAGGACGAATATACCATGGTCGTCCATGTTCTTCTTTATGTTCTCTGCCAACAGGTCGTTCCTCTGCAGCAGGTCCTTCTCAAGTTCAACGTAATGCATATTATTCCCCCCTGTTCTCTATATCTATCGATTCGACGTACATCCTGTCGCCTGAAATTATACTCACAGCACCGGACTGGCAGCTGCCACATGAAAAAACAAAATCCGCCATCTCGGTCTCCGCGCCGCATGAACCGCACTTCAGGATTGTCTTGATCTGTTTAATAACAATATTGGCCGCCTCAAAGACCGAGTCCTTCTTTGCGACCTCCATGGCAAATTCAAGCGCCTCGACTGAGACAGAACTGAACTCGCCAACAACAATGTTCACGACATTTACCCTTGACGCGCCGTTCTGTTCAGCCGCCTCTTCGACGATCTCCCTTACGCTCATGGCAAGGCTCAACTCATGCATTGTACACCCCGAACACAGCCTGACCGGCAGAGATGCCCGCGTCATTGGCCGGAATTTTTTTATTAAAGAAAACTTTAAGTCCCCTTGAAGCAAGCCTTTTTTCAAGGCCCTGAAGTATTAATCTGTTCTGAAAAACACCCCCGCCCAGGAGCACATTCTCCATGCCGGTTTCCGAGCAAACCCTCTCTGCGGCCAGGGCCATGCCTTCTATGATGGAATTATGAAAAAGCTTCGCAAGGATGGATGTTTCAACCTTCTGCTTCATGACAAAAAGTTCCCTCATTATGCAGGATGGATCAATAACAAGCATGTTATCATGACGTGAACACTCCGCGGTAATAAAATCCTCAGAAGAACTTTTACCAGCCAGCATCTCAAGGTAAATAGCAGCCTCAGCTTCAAACGAAACTTTCTGCCTGAATCCCAGTAATGCCGCGGCAGCATCGAATAACCTCCCTGCACTTGAAGTGACGGGCGAAAAATTTCTGTTCCCTTTTATGCTGTAAACCGCTGCCGCACCTTTCCCTGCCCATGAACATTCATCCATGAACTCATTCTCTTCAAGGAAACCCGCAAGTATCCTCCATGGCTCTGTGATGGCCCTCTCGCCTCCCGGAAGCGGGAAGCAGCCGATGTGCCCCCTGCGATTAAAAGTGTGCAGGTTGCCCGTGAATATCTCCCCGCCCCAGACTGTGCCATCCCCGCCAAAGCCGGTACCATCCATGATTATACCCACTGCTTCGCCGGAGAGCCCGGCCTCAAAGTAACATGAAAGAAAATGCGCATAGTGGTGCTGCACCTGGACAAGTTCAATTTTACTTTTCGCCGCATAACTCATGGCAAACGCAGTCGACTCGTAGTCAGGGTGCAGGTCAGCGACTATTGCTTCGGGCCTGACGTCGTAGTAGTCCAGCATCTCTTCAAGCGTTTCAATGAAGTGGCTGAAGGTTTCGGGCGTGCCCAGGTCGCCAATGTGGTTGCTTGTCACAAGGTTGGCACCGGACACGACAGATATGTTGCTCTTAAGTTCAGCTCCCACAGCCAGCAGGTTTTTCCCGGCCACAGGGAGTTTAATGGGGAATGGCATACGCCCCCTGCCCATGCGCACGTTAACCTCCACGCCCCTGTTAATCCACGAAATGCTGTCATCCGCCCTCTTGAGTATTTCGCGGTTATGCGTGAGGAATACGTCAACAATCAGGGGCAGGCTCTCTTTTGCACGCGCATCATTTATGATGAGCGGATCGCCCGAAATGTTTGCGCTTGTCATAACAAGGGGTATGCCGCATGCATCGAGTATGAGCTGGTGGAGCGGAGTATATGGAACCATTATGCCCAGGAACGGGTTACCCGGCGCAACTGCCTGCGCCATGGCACAGCCCTCTTTTCTCTTAACAACCAGTATTGGTGAAACCTTCGAGTTGAGGCATGCGACCTCTGCGTCGTCAAGTTCAACATACTGCCGCGCCTGGTCTATTGACGCGAACATGACGGCGAATGGTTTTGCGGGCCTGTGCTTCCTTTCGCGCAACAGGTTCACCGCGGCTTCATCAACGGCAGAGCATGCTATGTGGTAACCGCCAAGCCCCTTGATGGCAGCGATTTTTCCGCTCTTCAGTGCGTTTATGGACACATCAAAACCGCTGGTCTTCGGCCCGCACTGCGGGCATGAGAATCCTTCAATGTGAAAGCGTCGGTCAGTGTGGTTATTGTATTCAGAGAGACAGTCCCGGCACATGGGGAATGCTGACATGGTGGTCTTCTTCCTGTCATAGGGCATGTCCTTCATGTAGGTGTACCTGGGGCCGCAGTTGCCGCATGTAATGAAAGGGTAATGGTAGCGCCTGTCATGGGGATTGTTAAACTCTGCGCGGCACTCCGGACACATTGCAATATCTGGAGGTATGCTGAAGCGAGTTGGCCCGGCGTCTTTGCTCTCTATGATGATGAAGGAATTCTCGCCGTCAACCGGCTGCACTTCATGGATGTTAAATGACGATATGACAGCATTAGGCGGGATGAACGAATAGAATTCATCAACGAAACGGTTCACCGCTGCGGCAGGACCCTGGATCTCTATCTCTACCGAATCGCGGGTATTGGCAACAGTGCCTGTGAGCCCCAGCTCCTGCGCCTTCTTTGACATGGCAGGCCTGAACCCCACGCCCTGTACTATTCCCTGAACCGTTACCTGTTTTCTCAGCATATCATTAACCGTGCGAAGCAGAATGACTAATAGCTTTCACATAATGAATTTTTGTAAATCAAATAAGAGGTTAATTTTAAGTTTTTAAGAAACCGGTTCTGAAACT
>CAYTSF010000134.1:0-8858 GCA_964440335.1 uncultured Leptospirales bacterium | reverse complement strand
TTCTTTGTCCGGCGGGCGCATGATAATAATTGAAATAATAAGCGTTATTAATGAAATAAAAATATCTGTAATACTATCCAGGCCGTCGCCAAGTACTGCCAGGCTCCCTGAATGTATTCCTGTTATTACTTTTAATACTGCGAGGACTGCGTTGCCTGCAACACTGATTATCGATGCAAACTTTATTATTTCATTCCTGTTCATATGCAGTAACAATTCCCGTTTTTTCTGAACAATAAATCCATTCAAATATAGCATCTGAAAACAGGCATTCCAAGCAATATTGCGATTAATAACCCGGCTCGTTGTTGAAGCCATCCTAAAAGGGAATGGGGGGTCACCAGCCTTTTGCAAGGCTGCAATTTCTCATTATACAATATTCCTACAATTAAAAAGGTAACGGGGCCTGAACCCTGTTACCTTAAATATATTTTCAGTATCTCGGTTTAAGCGGTGATACTGTTCCATCCTTTGCAAGAACCCTGATTGCATCCCCGAATTTCTCTCCGGGGAAAAAGTTTTTGTGGTGATCGGGCACAACAATGTTTCTGTTCTTTGCTTCAAAGTGCTTCAGCGGGCACCAGCTTGATTCTATCTGTTCAAGGTTGGAGCTGAGGGTTTCTGCATAAGTCTTTGCAACGAGTATAAGCCACCTCATGGGGATAGCGCGGTCCTGTGCATAGTTTCTTTCCCTGATGCTTCTCCAAACGTCCCTTGTCTTAACACGGTTGTAGCCATGAAAAAGAGAAATGAGGAAGAAGAGAAACTTGCTGAAAATGATATTAAAAAACACGAAACACATGATGCAGAGTGAATAGGCAAACGCTATGAGTTTCACAATAATATTCCAGCTTTTAAAATTACCTTTACTTATTTCATCAAGCTGATCGTTCCATAGTTTAACTGAACCATTTGCATAGGCGCAGAATTCACAGTTAAACTTGTCGAATAGAGTCATGCCCTCTATTCTGTTTCTGTCGATGAGGATATAATCCCTCACCCTGAACTTTTTGATTTTAAAAAACGGCGCAAGCATAAGCTGGTAAAGAACCACTATAGATGTGAGATGAATAAATACAAACTCGATTATGCTCAGGTACATCAGCCCCCCGCCGATAAATGTCCTGAGAAAGCCGATTCTTTTTATGTGAGTACGAAAAATATCCACAACTATCACTTCATTTTTCGAATCACTGACCGGGATGTTTTTTACAACATCGATCCCGTCATTTTTAGATTTTGAACGTTCCATAAATGCCCCCTTGTAATGTTATGGCCAAGCCATGAGATACAAAACCGGGCTCATTATAGCGTCCAGGTTTTACCTGTTCGACATGATATATATATGTTGCCAAAAAAATGATTCCGGATTATGAATCTGGAATTTTTGCATGAGTAACATGGAAGCTGCCGGTTAAATCTGTAAGTACTACCACAGCGTAAAGGGGAATATTCTCAGTCCACATAAAATCAATTCCGGATTTTCACTGAATTCTCAGAGTTTATTCCTGATACATTTGAAAAATCAGGAGAGGATGCGCATAGTACGGAAGTTCCTGCAACTGCTGAAACAGGTTCAGCTTCAATAACAACACCGTCCCGGTGAATAGAATTATCCTTTTTGCATGTCAGTAATTATTTAGTCTCCAGCCTGCCCATATCAGGCACTGCGCGCACGATAACATAAATCACCAGCAATGAAAAAATTCCACCAGCAAGAAAAACATATTTTTCACCTGCATCGGCCAGTATAATGCCCGAAAGCAAAGGTCCGGCCGTCTGCCCTGCCCGCAGCATTGTGGAATTCAATGACATGAAGGCGCCTCTGTATTCCATGGGCGCGATGATCGATATCTGCGTCTGTATGTTCGGAATGAGTATGCCGTTTGCAAATCCGTAAATTATTACAGGCAATACAAAGAACAGTGCGGCAGGCATGATGTAAGACAGTGCCAGCGACACCATGTATATCACGAAGGCTGTTACCATCATTTTTTTTGAGCTCCATACACCTGAGAGTTTTCCCATGTTGAATGCGCCAACCATGTTACCCAGGGACGCGGATGAAATCACGACACCAATAATTAAAGTCGAAGACGCAAAGTGTTCTTTCAGGTAATAGGGGTAGAAGGCAAGTACAATGCCGTATAACATTGTAAATGCCGCAAATGTCGCAAAGTAGAGGGCCGCAGTCTGCCGCGTCTTAATCAATGACAGGGATTTTTTCAGATACTCGCCGATTCTTCCGTTTTTTGAGGGTTCGGGATTTTCAAGTCCAAGGGTAACAAGCAGCGCAACAGGAAGTGCCAGAAGCGACACCAGAAATGGATAGTGCCATCCTGCAAGTGCTACTCCCCCTCCTATGGCCGGGTATATCATTGTCCCCATGCTCGTCACTGTGCTGTTGTAACCCATGGCGACTCCCCTCTCCCTGCCCGGGAACAGGTCGCCTATGACGGTCTGGTTTAATGACCCCAGGGAGGCTGAACCTGTCCCCTGCAGGAAGCGCAGGAGCAGCAGGAGTTTAAAATCCTTCACGAAAAAACATAACGAACCGCATATACCGAAAAGTACAAGCGAAGGGACCAGAACTTTTTTCCTGCCGAAACGGTCACCGGCAATACCCATGAATGGCGACAGAAAAATACCCGGCATTGTAAAGAATACTATCATCAGGTTTGCCTGCCTCGATGTCAGCTTCAGGGCGACTGATATTGCGGGCAGAACCGGAGAGATTATCGAAACCTCCATGACAGCAATCATCGTGACACAGAAGATTATATGCAGGTTCCTGTCCAGAAGAAGGTTGTCTCTCTTCATAAAACCTCTGACCTAAAAAAATCTGCCACGATGTGCCCCAGACTTTTATGTGATTCATAATCAAGGTGCGCGCCGTCGATCGTGCTGGAGTAAATTTTTCCCGATATGTCAAGGCAGAGAGAGCCTGTCCTCGATGCAATCAATGGATATTCAGCTATGAGGGCCGCCGCCTTGTTTAGCTGCAACCGGTAAAAGTTCATCTCCTCCGGTTGCGGGGCGGGCATAACCGGGGTCAGTAAAATAATTCCGGGCGGAGTCATTCTCCTGGCAGCATGAACAGTCACAATTGACCGTGCAATTGTTTCTATGCCATCAACTATTCGCGGCAACTGGATTTCGCCTGCATCGAATACATCGTTTGTTCCCAGGCAGATTATTGCCGCAAAAAGCGGTATGCAGGATTCCATTACACCCTCAATCCATGAGATGCCATTCAGTTCAGGGTCGGAGTTCAGGTCAAGGACTGTGCGCCCGCACTTAGCGTCTTCAATTACTGAGAATTCAGGGCCCAGTGATGCGGCCAGTACCATGGGCCACCGGACATCATCTCCAAAACGCGAGCCGTCTGCGGGATTGCATCCCCATGTGTTTGAATCACCGTAGCAGAGTATTTTCTTCTTTTCCATAAGTCCATTCTTCATTTAATAACAGTCTCCAGGACAAGTCCATCCCTGGACTTATTTATGGCCGGTTTAGCAAAGTGTACCTGCAAAACCTTATATTATTCCAAACCTGTGATAAAAAAATTCCGGCTGCACCGGATAGATAAATTCTTATAATAATTAATTTCTTTTATGAATTTTCACTTTTTCAATAATTTCAATCACAGCATCCAGTTTATCCTCTTTTACATAGTCCAGTGCTGAGCGGCCTTTGTCATCTTTTAAAAATGGATCTGCCACTGCATCGATTAAAATCCTGACAGCATCTGTATCCTTTGCCTTGACGCACCGGATTATAAGCGTTTCACCTGTTCCTGTTTTAAAATTAACATCAGCGCCTTTACTTATGAGGAACTCTGCAATTTTATAATTCTTCCCTTCTAATGCATTTGATAATGTGCTGTGGTTTCTGTCCCTGCTTATATCTTTCACCTTTGCACCTTTGCTCACAAGGTACTCAACAATCTCCAGATTCCCGTTAAAGGCAGCGCCCATGAGAACAGTCGGCCCCGAATCTGCATCAAATCTCAGGTTCACATCCGCCCCCTTTGAGACAAGGTACTTCACTATGCACAGATGATGGCCTGTTACAGCTGCGCCCAGGGGACATTCATAACCCTGCATATTCACCGCTGCTCCCCTGCTGACAAGAAGCTTTACAACGGGAAGATGCCCGTTTCTTGCAGCCCTCATGAGCGCTGTGTCAAATTCATTTAAAATATCACCGTCACCGCAATCTGACCCACAGTCACAATCAGGTGAAACGCCATGATCAAGCAACTCTTTAACACGGGCCAGCCGTCCATTACCCGAAGCCATGATTAGTTCACTACAGGATTGATTGTCTGCTTCATGTAATTTGTTCTGTTCATTTTTTTTATCATGGGGATTTACATGGCACTTCATGTTCAGCGACAACAGGATTGTCATCACAAGAAAAGCGAAAAGAGATACTTTTTTCATATAAGTTCTTCAGTTCCTCTTATCTAATCAGGCAGGTTTTATCATCTGACATGCTGCCGTAACGTTTTTTATAAAGATACATACGAATACTTCAATATTCATTGAATAATATCAATACTAAAACAATAATAATTTCTTTACATATTTTAAGTGAATTGAATATCACAACCGCAAACGCAGTATACCTGCGTTATCAATTAAGCCTGTTATTCAACCGTCTTCGGTAACTGGAGGTTTCGGGAAGAAATTATTCACTTATATAATGCATGGCAAGTAAGACAATAACCGCTTGACAACTCCTTCCGGAATCCTTTTTATACTGCTGTACGATGTTGATTCATTATATACAATAAATAAACGGATTCGATAATGGAAAGTACTCTTACCAGTCTGATCAGCCATCTGCCTCATGATGCCCTTACCCTCTACCTGCTGCTGTTTGCCAGTGCAATAATCGAAAACCTTTTCCCGCCCATACCCGGCGATACCATTACAGTTTTCGGCGCGTTCCTTGTTGGCAAGGGGATCCTGAGTTTTCCACTTGTATACGCTGTGACAACATTAGGCAGCACTATCGGTTTCATGATACTTTTCTACATAGGGTATTTTCTCGAAAGGGAATTTTTCATGAAAAAGGACTTCGCAGTGTTCTCTGCTAAAAGCATTGTTTCTGCAGAAAAATGGTTCGAAAAATACGGTTACTTTGTCGTACTTGGCAACAGGTTTTTACCAGGAATCCGTTCCGTTGTATCAATAGCTGCAGGCATCACAGTTCTCAGTCCCCGGAGAGTTTTTCTTCTGTCACTTATCAGCGCCGCCCTGTGGAACTTCGCATGGATATATGCAGGTTACACTCTTGGTAACAACTGGGAACATGTACGCGAACGGTTTACTGTAATAATAGGCAGCTATAACATTGCTGCGGTGACAGTCATCATCTCAGCAGTGGTAATATACGTTGTTGTAAAAAAAATGCGCGCCAGGGAAAACAGATCATGAGAACAAAAAAAAGTTCATTATTACCGGTAATTCTTTTCTTCTTATCATGCAGTTCTGGAAACCTCATAATCGACGAGCCTTTAACCTTCAGACAGTTCCAGGAATCCATCTTTCCTCCTGACAACATTATTGCATGTTATATCCCCGCTTCTGATGTTAAACTAATAGAGTCCCTGCTTAACCTGAAAAACGGTGACCGTATAAAAACAATAAACGGAACCGGAAAATATCCTATGATGATGGAAAACACAAAGTCAAATGCCTGCTTATCCGTAAAAATTGTAGACTTTAAAATACCCTATACAACTATTGGAATTTTTGTTAATTCCTTGGAACTATAAATCGCGCTTAGAGGCATAATATGGCAAAGATTAAAAGAGTACTTATAAGTTTATCAGACAAGACAGGAGCTGTCGAGTTTGCTAAAGAACTTTCCGGATTTGGTGTTGAATTTCTCTCTACCGGCGGCACTGCAAAGATACTTCGTGACGCGGGACTCAATGTGAAGGATGTATCTGAATACACCGGTTTTCCTGAAATGCTCGATGGCAGGGTAAAAACCCTTCACCCTAAGATTCATGGTGCGCTCCTGGGCCTCAGGTCAAATCCTGAACACGTTGAGACCATGAAAAAACACGGCATTGAGCCCATTGACATGATCGTCGTTAACCTGTACCCCTTCAAAGAAACCATCTCCAAACCAGGATGCACTTTTGAGGACGCTATTGAAAACATCGACATAGGCGGCCCTACAATGCTCCGCTCTGCATCAAAAAACTTCCAGAGCGTAACTGTCGTAATCGACCCTGCCGACTACAATGTGGTGATAGAAACCATGAAGAAGAACAACGGCGAGGTCGGGGCTGACCTTAATCTGAAGCTGGCATACAAGGTGTTCAGAACAACATCGGAATATGACAAAATGATCGCGTATTATTTAAAGGACAGGATCTGATTCAGTACTCGATCCCCTTTCGGGCCCCTGTCCCTGAATTGTAGTAATGCTTCACCTCTTTCATCTCTGTGACCAGGTCTGCCGCGCGGATAAGTTCATCGTTCGCGCCGCGGCCTGTGAGTACAAGTTCTGTTGATCCGCGCCCGATGTTCATGATATCAATAATCTTTTCATAGCCGCAGATATTCAGCCCGGGCAGCGTAATAATCTCATCAAGCACAACTATATGAAACTCTTTGCCTGTCAGCAACTCCCTTGCCCTGGCAAGGCCTTTATGTGACAGTTCTCTCTGTGCTTTAAAAACTTCCGGATTGCTGCCCAGGACAAAGTTTTCTGAGCCATACTGTTCAAAGAGTACAGGGGGATTTGTTAACGTACATGAAACCTTTTCTCCGGTCTCCCTCCCCTTCAAAAACTGGATTATCGCACAGCTGAGACCATGCCCCGCAGCGCGGAAGCATAGACCAATCGCGGCAGTTGTCTTCCCCTTGCCATTACCTGTATAGATGTGAATTAAACCTTTGCTGCCCATCAGTCGCGAACATCCTGCCTGCCCTCAAAGCTCTCCGTGTTGTCAATTTTAACATCGACAAACCATACCGGCGGAAACCCCACACCCGTTGAGCTGTAGTAATCAGGATTCTTCACTATATCCGAAAGCGTTGCTTTGCATTTTTCAGGTATGTAGTCCGAAGTAATCTCGATTGCAACGGGGATCAGTTCCACTCCATAAGCTTCAGATTTGGACTCCTTCACAATAAAACCGACCTTTATATAGAAGCCCCTGCCGTCATTCTTTGCAAAGGCCTGCATCATCTTCCCGTCGCTCACCCTTACCCATAGTGAAATTTTTCCATCGCTCACAAGCGCCTTGCCGAAATTAGACGCGGCATCACCCTTTGCGAACCTTCCCTGCTCGGACTCAATTATCTCCGCGATATTGTTCTGTATCTTCTCTTTTTCAATGAGCTTCAGGTTCTGCTCATCGGAATAAACCTTTGACATCCTGTCCGGCGTTACCTCGGCCTTTGAAAGATAAATCTCTTCAATCGTATCAGGAACCTTCACGTATTTAGGATTCTTGTTTTTCGTGACGAGAAGCCCTCCGCGCCATGACCTGTAGAGAGACATTGAATGGAAGACCCGCCCGCGCTGCAGGTACAGTTCGTGTTTTTCACCCTTTGCATCATGAACCGTCTGGTGATACGACACGCTGATGCTTGAACCGCCTGTAAGTTCAGGCAGCCGTTCGATATCAGAGAATTCTCCCGTGACTTTGCCGCAACTTATAACAGAAATTTTTATGCCCTTCTTCTTTGCCTCTGCGGCATACTTTTCACTCATGAAGGTCCCGGTAAGGTTTGAATTTGTTATTATATAAATTTCTTTAATGGACCCGCTCCTCCACTTCAGGTTGCGGATGCAGTGGTTCAACACTGACATGAATTTTTTCATATCCGGCGATCCTGCGGGCTGAAGGTTTTTCAGTTTATCTTTAACTCCCTTAATGGAATTATTATGCATTGATGCCAGGTCCTCGTCCTTCCTGTCTGAAAAGGGTAAAATGAAAATCCTTGAATCAACTCCATACTGCCCTACCAGTGTGGAATTCAGCGTGATTATTGCATCCTTGACAGATTCCCACTCATCAAAAATATTATAAGAGAGGTCCAGCACAAAGGCCACGTCAGCCTGTTTCTGCTGCTTTACCTGTTCTTTTGAGTTTATGCTGAAGAGAGTCTCCTTAACTTCAAGGTTTGCAAGTTTAAACAGGTTCCCTGCTGAATTTTTATTCCTGGACACAATAGTCCTGTCCTTAACAGAATAAAAAACATTGTCAAACCAGTACGCCCCCTTCTTTTTTGTCACTGTACCGATCAGGATGTAAGTGAGCCTGTATTTGACGCCGAAATTATGCAGGTCCTCCTCGGTTATTACGCCTTCTGCTTTTATACCAATCTGTTTCATGCCTATGGCTGTCTCTTCAGGAGAGAGCACATCTGCATCCTTGGTCAGCAGGATCGTCAGGGAAACAAGCCTGGCATAATCAGTACCTGACATCTCCCCGCCGGGAGTTTCCATCCGGTAGGGCATTACCGCAATTGACGCAAATGAACTTGTGCCTATTACACAGAAAAGAAGCAGAAATAGAATTTTTTTCATATGAATAATGCCTGATAAACCTGATTTGTCGTTTTAAGTCTCTATCCTATATTTTCGACATAAAACAAAGAAAAAATTCATTTAAAATGCATCAGACCTGTTTCCAGACTGTCATTTAATACCTTCATAAAACCTGAAGCGGGCTTTTTTTCAGGGACTTTGCCTCTGTACCCGGAAAAAAGAAATAAGTCTGTAATAATCAGCCTGTTACTCTGATATGCACATAATTTTAACACGCGGCATGTGGTGCATCCCCTCAAAGAAAAATATTTGACAATGAACCTGTTTCATAGGTA
>CAYTSF010000133.1:0-8890 GCA_964440335.1 uncultured Leptospirales bacterium | reverse complement strand
TTAGATATGTTTCCGGTTTGACGTTTTCATAAGGTTAGAAAATGGCTTTTTGCTCTCTTATAAAAAATAGGTTAATAATTATGTAATAATCAATCCATTTTTTTTCATGTAAGTCAAGGATTATTATTTTCATGATGCTTTGAGCCGCAACTCCCTGCATTGTGTTATCTGGTGTTTATGACTTCCATGTTCGTATGTATTATGTTTAATATGAAGCGGTACATATATGTCAGCCGGGGGTAATTGTTATGAATGATCAGACTTTTTACATCGATCTACAGAAGAAACTTATAAAGCTGGCAGATGACGGCAATCAGGATGAAATTATGCAGGTCTTGTGTGCTGAATTTAAAGATATAAAACTGGGGCCGGACAATAGCCTGTCATATTGCGGCTGCGGCTACCCGCTTTATTATGGTGTGGATCAGATCGATCATAAAAATGAATCTTCCTTGAGTTACAGCCTGCTGAAGGAAATCCTCAACGAGGAGGCAGATTTCGACCATTACCGGTTGGAATACTATTGCCCCAAATGCGGCATTTTTATAACTGAAATACAGTGTTGACAGGATAAAGGCTCAGAGCCTCCGTCTTCACAATGCATTTCATTAAAATATCTCTATTATAAAAATTATTTATTGACACATGCCGCTCTGATTTTATGCTTTCATCCTGATTTTTCCCGGAAATTTGAATTTTTTGCCCACGTAGCTCAGTCGGTAGAGCATTTGCATGGTAAGCAAAAGGTCACCAGTTCGATTCTGGTCGTGGGCTGATCATATACCGTCCGGTTTTAAGCCTTTTCTTTAAAAAAGCTGTAAAAATGCTTGACTGGAAAGGGGCAGATATTAGTTTGCTCTTGGTTTACTATTTATAAGTGCGGGGTAATTTTATGCGTGACGTGGTATTGCTGACCTGTCAGGAGTGCAAGAGGAAGAACTATTCCTTTACAAAAAACAAAAAGGGTCAAACTGGCAAGCTTGAAGTTAAAAAGTTCTGCAAATTCGACAGAAAACACACAGTTCACAAAGAATCTAAAGCTTAGAGTTACCCCAATTGATAGCTAAATTAAAACAACTTCTACAGTTTTTTAAGGATTCCAGGGATGAGCTTAAAAAAGTAACCTGGCCGAGCAGGGATGAGGTAACCAGCTTTACCGTTGTCGTTATTGTCGCTGTATGTGTTATTTCTATCTTTTTGTGGCTTGTTGACACAGGCATTATGGCTATTATCAAGGTTGTGATGAAATAGTATGGCTAAGAGATGGTACATAATACATACCTATTCCGGTCATGAGAATAAGGTTAAAGCGGCCCTGGAAAAGAAAGTAGAGAATCTTGGACTCACTGAGGATATAAGCGATGTTAAGATCCCCACTGTGGATGTTCAGGAGGTTAAGGACGGCCAGAAGAAGACCAAGTCAAAGAAGGTTTTCCCTGGTTACGTTTTAGTTCGTATGGAGCTTAATGACCATACATGGAGTGTAGTCAAGGGTGTTCCCGGTGTCACAAATTTTGTTGGCGCTTACGGTACAAACAAACCCAAGCCTCTCAGCGACAATGAAGTCGCTTCGCTCTTTGAATCGCTTGGCGGCGAACAGAAAACAGGCGAGAAAACAACAATCGCCATAGATTTTGTCGTTGGTGAGCATGTAAAAGTTATAGACGGGCCATTCAGCAACTTTACTGGCGTTGTTGAAGAGGTTTACCCGGATAAGGGGCGGTTGAAGGTTAAGGTTGAGATTTTCGGCAGGGGTACTCCTGTTGATCTTGATTTTCTCCAGGTTGGCAAGATATAGCGGAATTTCCGATAAACTGAATTATCGATACAGGATAAAAAAATGGCACCAAAACCAAAGAAGAAAAAAATTGTTACTTTTATCAAGCTGCAGATTACAGGCGGCAAGGCTAATCCTGCGCCTCCGGTTGGACCAGCTCTCGGCCAGCATGGTCTGAATATAATGGACTTCTGCAAGAATTTTAATGAAAGAACAAAGGATCAGCTTGATACTATAATCCCTGTTGTCATTACTGTTTATGAAGACAGGACTTATACTTTTATTACCAAGACTCCTCCTGCGTCAGTTCTCATTAAGAAAGTACTTAAACTGCCCAAGGGCTCAAGCGAACCCAATAAAATAAAAGCAGGTAAGATTACAAGAAAGCAGTGCGAGGAGATCGCACAGATGAAAATGCCCGATCTAAACGCCAATGATGTGAAGGCCGGAGCTAATATTATCGCCGGCACAGCGAAATCAATGGGAATTGATGTGGTTGACTGACCTTAGCGAGCATGTATAAAGAGGTAGAGTAGATGAAAAGAGGAAAGAAAATTACAGCTGCGAGGGAGAAGGTTGATAAAACGGTCCTTCACAGCATTGAAGATGCTATAAAAATGATGAAAGAGCTCAAATGGGCAAAATTTGACGAGTCTGTTGATATGTCTGTTAAGATTGTCCATAAGAGTATGCAGAACGTAAGGGGATCCGCTGTTCTTCCAGCAGGTACAGGTAAAACAAAGAAAGTTCTTGTTATCTGCAAAGGTGACAAGCAGAAAGAAGCCCTTGAAGCCGGCGCAGATTTTGTTGGCGCAGAGGATGTGATCGAAAAGATCAAAGAGGGCTGGATAGATTTCCAGGCCGTTGTTGCCACCCCTGATATGATGAAAGAGGTCGGTAAACTCGGTGCTGTCCTCGGTCGTAAGGGCCTGATGCCTAAACCTAAATCCGGTACAGTTACAGATAATGTTAAGGATATTATCAAGGAACTCAAAGGCGGCCGTGTTGAATACCGTGCTGATAAAACCGGTGTTGTTCATATGCTCATCGGCAAAGTTTCTTTTGCGGATGAATCTATTGCGGACAATATCAAGGCTTTCTATAACCAGCTTATGAAAGATAAACCCTCTGATGCAAAGGGCAATTATATAAAATCAGTTTATATCTGCTCATCAATGGGGCCTGGCATTAAAATCAATCACAAGGGGATCGAAAGATAATGATTAAGCAATATAAAGTTGATGAAGTAGCTGATATTAAAGAGAAGCTCCAGGCGAGGGGCAACTTTATAATCACTGATTATTCAGGTGTAAAGGTCAATGATCTTGCGGTACTCCGCAGGAGCCTTTCTGAGAAAAACGCAAAGTACAAAGTGGTTAAGAATAACCTGTTCAGGAGAGCCATCGAAGAGAGCGGCTATTCAAAAATGGACGAGCACCTCAAGGGGCCCATGGGCGTTGCTTTCGCGGGAGACCAGATAGGCGATGTCGCCAAGGTATTGAAAGAGTTTGCTGAAAAAAATGACAAGTTTTCTTACGTTGCCGGTGTAATCGATAAAACGGTATACGGCAAGGCTGATATAAAACGTATCGCCGACCTGCCTTCAAAAGAGGTTCTCCTGTCGCAGACAATGGCTATGATTAATGGCCCGGCAAGAACGATTGCCACGGGAATGAACCAGATCATGGCATCCCTGGCTCGCGGGATCAAGGCGGTTGCTGAAGCAAAAAATAATTAACCGGAGTTAATTATTAAAATATAGGTGGTTTGGATCTGTTCCGGTTAAAACGATATTCGTTTACGGTTCAATGCCAGATCTCTTTATAGGTTTTACGGCTTAGACCGTCTAACTTGAAGTAATTCACTAAGTATAAAGGAGCACAAAATGGCAAAATTAAGTATTGAAGAACTGCTTGATGCAATTGGAAGCCTTACTCTTGTTGAGGCTGCTGATCTCGTTAAAGCAATGGAGGAAAAATTCGGTATATCCGCTGCTGCACCTGTAGCTATGGCTGCCGGTCCCGCTGCTGCTGCTGTTGAAGTTGAAGAGCAGACTGAATTTGATGTTATTCTTACAGGTTTCGGAGACGCTAAGGTCAATGTAATCAAGGAAGTAAGGGCGATCACAGGTCTTGGGCTCAAAGAGGCAAAAGAGCTTGTTGAAGCTGGCGGAAAAACAGTGAAGGAAAAAGTTTCCAAAGCTGAAGCAGACGCCCTCAAGAAGCAGCTTGTTGATGCAGGCGCAACTGTTGAGATCAAGTAAGTTGGTCGTATAAGAATAGTTTGAATAAAAAAATTTTCCTTCAGTAAAGTTATTTTATCGCTGGTAGGTTTGATCGGTAACGGTCAAACCTATCGGTGTTAAAGAACGTGTAATTTATACTCTTGATTCTGGAATTATATGCACATATATTTAATTAAGACTCCACCATATTATCTGAATTCTCAGGAAAATGTTATCCTTATATAATAATAAAGGTTAAGGTTCATATAGATGCAAGAGACAAAAAAAGTTGTCAATTTTGGTCGGATCAAATCTAAAATTGACCTGCCTAATCTTATCGAAATCCAGCTGACCTCCTACGAATGGTTTTTGCAGTCAAAAACCGCTAAGAAGAAGTCCCAGGGTTTACTATCTGTTTTTGAAGAAATTTTTCCGATCGAAAGTCCTCATGATGATGTGGTGCTTGAGTTCGTGAACTACGAGATCGGGGAACCGAAATACTCGGAATATGAATGCAAGGAACGCGACGTTACCTTCGCCGCGCCCCTTAAGGCCACCATCAGGCTGATCCGTAAGGACAGCATGGAGGTAAGGGAGCAGTCAGTGTACATGGGCGATATTCCGCTCATGACCGAGCGCGGAACATTCATTATAAACGGCGCTGAGAGGGTTGTTGTTAATCAGCTCCACAGGTCGCCGGGAATATTCTTCTTTTATGAAGAGGATGAGCGCGTTTACAACTCGCGTGTTATCCCTGACAGGGGTTCATGGCTCGAGTTCGAAATGGACAACAAGGGGTATATCGTAGGAAGGATAGACAGGAAGAAAAAATTCCCCGTGACCCTTCTCATTAAAGCTCTTGGCTGCGAGACAAACGAAGAGATAGTAAGGATGTTCTACGATACAGCCAAAATCAAGCTGAAGAGTGAAGAGGACTATGAATCCCTCAATGGAAGAAGGGTTGCTGCTGACGTCATAAGCAAGTCTACAGGCGAAGTTATTATTGAGGCTTCTGAAAGGATAAACATAGATATTATTGACAGACTCAAAGAAGAGAAGGTCGGTGATGTTGAGGTGATCGAGTTCCCCAATAACAAAGAGGACGCGTACCTTTGCACAACATTCCAGGTTGAGCCTGAATTCATCAAGAAAAACCTCCGGGTTGACGAGGGGCACGATTATTCCAGCAGTGAACTTGCACTTCTTGCCCTTCATGCAGTTATGAGACCCGGTGAACCTACAAACATCGATAATGCCCGCACCGAGCTTGAGAGACTTTTCTTCAGCCCGAGGACATACAGCTTGAGCTCTGTTGGTCGTTACAAGATTAACAGCAAGTTCGGATTTGATGAAATGAACGAGACACTCTCGAAGGATGACATTATCCACACAGTAAAATATATTCTCTTTCTCATAGCAGAGGCTGACGGGTACGAGTATGAATACACCGGAAAGAGCGGCAAGAAAGAGAAGAAATATGTTTATACAATAGTTGACGATATAGACCACCTGGGGAACAGGAGGGTCAGATCGGTCGGTGAGCTCATCATGAACCAGATCAAGGTGGGATTCCAGAGGATGGAGCGGGTTATCAAGGAGAGGATGACAATCCAGGACCTGGATGTTATTACTCCCCAGGCGCTCATTTCAATCAAACCCATAACGGCTGTTATAAATGAATTTTTCGGTTCAAGCCAGCTCTCACAGTTTATGGACCAGACCAATCCGCTGGCCGAACTCACTCATAAACGCCGTCTCAATGCCCTGGGGCCCGGCGGCCTTTCCCGTGAAAGGGCTGGTTTTGAGGTACGCGACGTTCACCCCTCACACTATGGGAGGATGTGCCCCATAGAAACACCTGAGGGCCCGAACATCGGACTTATTGTTTCCCTCAGTACTTATGGAAGGATAAACGATTACGGTTTCCTTGAAACACCTTACAGGTACGTAGACAAGGGACGTGTGACTGACAAGATTGAATACCTCACTGCAAATATTGAGGATAATTACTTTGTGGCTCAGGCAAACGCCGAACTTGACGACAACGGTAACTTTACAAAGAACCTTATCCCGTGCAGGAACAGGGGTAACTTCCCGTACAAGAAACCCAAAGAGATCCAGTACATGGACGTTTCACCGGAACAGATTTTTTCTGTTTCAACATGCCTCATTCCTTTCCTGGAACATGACGATGCCAACAGGGCGCTCATGGGATCGAACATGCAGCGCCAGGCTGTACCGCTTCTCACAGAGGAGGCACCGCTCGTTGGTACGGGAATGGAGGCCAATGCCGCTTACGATTCAGGGGTACTGGTGATCGCGAAACGCGGAGGCGAGGTAACTTTTGCTGATGGTAAAGTGGTCCGCGTGAAGTGCTCAAACGGTGAAGTTGATGAATACAAGCTTCAGAAGTTCAAGCGCACCAACCAGGGCACATGTTTTAACCAGAAACCCGTTGTTTCCGAGGGGCAGAAGATCAAGAGCGGTGATGTTATTGCCGATGGTCCTGCAACAGATAAGGGAAGGCTGGCGCTGGGGAAAAACATTCTCGTGGCATTCATGCCATGGATGGGTTACAACTTTGAGGACGCCATACTCCTATCGGAAAAGCTTGTCGAAGAGGACATGTATACTTCAATACACATTGAGCAGTTCGAGGTTGAGGCAAGGGAGACCAAGCTTGGCCGCGAAGTAATCACTCGTGATATCCCCAACCTTAATGATAAGGCCTTCCGGGATCTTGATGTTGATGGCGTGGTCCGTATTGGCGCCTATGTTGAGCCTGATGATATTCTCGTCGGCAAGGTTACTCCAAAGGGTGAGCAGGACCTCACTCCTGAATACAAGCTTCTCTATTCGATATTCGGTGAAAAGGCCCGCGAGGTAAGGGATACATCCCTCAGGGTGCCAAACGGTGTAGAGGGTATTGTTGTTGATGTTAAGAGATTCTCGCGCGAGAACGGCGATGAGCTTGCTCCCGGCGTTGAAGAACTTGTAAAAGTATATATTGCGGATAAAAGAAAAATATCCACCGGTGATAAAATGGCCGGGCGTCACGGAAACAAGGGCGTTATTTCAAGGATAGCCCCGATCTACGATATGCCGTACCTGCCCGACGGAACACCGGTTGACATAGTACTCAACCCGCTCTCGGTTCCTTCACGAATGAACCTTGGCCAGCTCCTTGAGACAACTCTCGGCTGGGCGGCTCATGACCTGAACGTCCTCATGGAGACACCGATTTTTGACGGCGCGACTGATGATGATATTAAGGAGAGCCTGCGTAAAGCCGGGCTGCCTGAAACATCAAAGACCCTTCTTTACGATGGAAGAACCGGTCAACCGTTCGAAAGCGAAGTAATGGTGGGATACGTGTATATGCTCAAGCTGGCCCACATGGTTGACGACAAAATACACGCAAGGTCAACCGGTCCATATTCTCTGGTCACACAGCAGCCCCTGGGCGGCAAGGCTCAGTTCGGCGGCCAGCGACTTGGAGAGATGGAGGTCTGGGCGCTCGAGGCTTACGGCGCTGCCTACACCCTGCAGGAGCTTCTTACTGTTAAATCGGATGATATGCTCGGCAGGGCAAGGATCTACGAGGCGATAGTCAAAGGCATCAACACGACATCGCCCGGTATTCCTGAATCCTTTAACGTTCTTATACAGGAACTCAGGGGCCTGGCCCTTGACGTAAGGATCTATGATGACAGGGGCGATGAGATCAGCCTGTCTGAATGGAGTGAAGGTTACAGCAAGCCCAAGAGGAAGATCCATATAGAGACTCTTGAAAACGAAGAATTTGAGTGATTCGGCGGTTGTGTCATAACACCTGCCGGATGAGTGATACTTAATTATAAAAGAATGCAAGGATAAAACATGAGGGACTTTAACGATTTCAGTTCTATTCAGATTAAACTCGCTTCACCCGACATGATCAGGGACTGGTCATACGGTGAGGTGAAAAAGCCGGAGACAATCAATTACAGGACTCTTAAACCTGAGAGGGATGGTCTCTTCTGCGAAAGGATTTTCGGTACGACCAAGGAATGGGAATGTTATTGCGGTAAATTCAAGTCCATAAGATATAAAGGTGTTGTATGTGACCGCTGCGGGGTCGAGGTTACACACTACAAGGTAAGGCGTGAGAGGGGCGGCCATATTGAGCTTGCGGCTCCCGTTGCGCATATCTGGTACTACAGGTCTGTTCCCTCAAGAATGGGCCTTCTCCTGGACATGACTGTAAACAACCTGAAATCTGTTCTTTATTATGAGAAATATATCGTTGTTGATCCTGGTGATGCTGAAGTTGAAGACGTAAAACCAGGCGACATACTTGATGAAGACGCATACTATGAGCTCTACGAGAAGTACGGGGATACATTTGTCGCCAGCATGGGAGCCGAAGCAATCAAGGATATGCTTGTACGCATAGACCTTGACGAGGAGTCAAGAGCTCTTCGCGCCGAAATAGACAACAAGTCGGCTAAGGACGCAAAGATAGACAAGAAACTCATCAAGCGCCTTGAAATAATCGAGGCATTCAAGGAATCAGGTAACAAGCCGGACTGGATGATACTCGATGTGATCCCGGTTATCCCGCCTGAACTCAGGCCAATGGTGCAGCTTGATGGCGGGCGTTTTGCCACATCTGACCTTAATGACCTTTACAGAAGGGTGATAAACAGGAACAACAGGCTGAAAAGACTCCTCATGCTCCGTGCGCCCGAGATCATCGTGCGCAATGAAAAGAGGATGCTGCAGGAGGCCGTTGACGCGCTCTTCGACAACAGCCGCAGAAAGCGCGCGGTAAAAGGTAAAGGGAACAGGCCGCTCAAGTCCATAAGCGACATGCTTAAAGGAAAACAGGGAAGGTTCAGGCAGAACCT
>CAYTSF010000132.1:0-8973 GCA_964440335.1 uncultured Leptospirales bacterium | reverse complement strand
CCCTCGGGGGCGGCGGCATAATGTTTCATATCACGGCAGGTATATTCCGCCGGGGGCATGCCGCTACAGCCGGAATGACAGTAAGTTAAAGAAATAACAAACGGAGGCCTTTATGCCCATTACAGAGAGTGAAATTTCCAGACTTAAGGAACAGGCAAAAAAGATCAGGCATGATATCATTGATACAACCGTCTGGTCAGGCGGCGCGCATATCGGCGGTGCCATGAGCATGGTCGAGATTATGACCATTCTCTATTTCAAGTACCTGAACATAAAACCTGACCAGCCGCTGTGGGAGGACCGCGACAGGGTGGTGCTGTCAAAGGGACATGGAGGCGTGGGCTACGCGCCCGTGCTTGCAAACCGCGGTTATTTCGACAGGGATGAGCTCAAGGACTTCAACCATTTCATGTCCAATTTCGGGATGCACCTTGACAGCCTGAAGGTGAAGGGCGTTGACGCGTCCACGGGTTCGCTGGGGCACGGGCTTTCAATGGCAGTGGGTATGGCGCTGGGCGCAAGGCTCCAGAACAAACCCTGGATGACATACTGCATACTGGGTGACGGCGAATGCAACGAGGGGTCCGTATGGGAGGCAGCGATGTCCGCCTCGCATTTTAAAGTTACGAACCTGGTTACATTCGTTGACCGTAACAGGCTCATGATAGATGGAAGAACTGAGGTCGTGATGGCCCTTGAACCGTTTGTGGACAAGTGGAAGGCCTTCGGGTTTATAGTCAGGGAGATTGACGGCCATGATTTCAGCCAGCTGGCCGAAGCGATAGATTATGCCCACAATGAAAAGAGCGCACCGGTACTCATATACTGCAACACCAAGAAGGGGCGCGGTGTCGACTTCATGGAGGATGACGTGAAATGGCATTACGGCAGCATAGATTCCGAGCTTGCGGCTAAGGCCCATGCTTCGGTGGACAGGGGTTAAGGAGGTAAGGTTATGGCTAAGGAAGTTACCGGAACAACATGGACAGTTTATGACGCTAATACCATGACGCAGGCCGAGATTTACGGCAATGTGCTCTGTGAACTTGGCGAAAAGAATAAAAATATCGTGGGCCTCTCCGCCGACCTGGCGAAGTCCACGAAAATAGGTATATTCGGGGATAAGTTTCCTGAAAGGTTTTTCAACGTGGGTATTGCTGAACAGAATATGTTCGGCCTTGCCGCGGGTATGGCAAAGACAGGTCTGCTCCCCTTTGTATCAACAATGGCTGCATTTACATCCATGCGCGCCCTTGAGCAGGTGCGGACCGATATATGCTACCAGAATCTTGACGTGAAGATCATTGCCACGCACGGCGGCGTGTCATTCGGCGCAGCGGGTACAACTCACCACTGCACAGAGGACATTTCCATCATGCGCGCGCTGGCGAACATGACGGTAATTGTGCCTGCGGACGGGATTGAAACAGCATGTGCTGTACGCGCGGCTGTTGACTGGCCCGGACCTGTGTACATACGCATAGGAAGGGGGTTTGAGCCCACGTTCTATACAGATGAAAACTACGGGTACAAAATAGGAAAGGCTGTCACCGTTGCAGACGGCACGGACATTACCCTCATATGCTGCGGAATAACCGTGCTCCAGGCCGCCGAGGCAGCCAAAGTGCTCAAAGATCGGGACGGGCTCTCCGTGCGGGTGCTGAACATGCATACCATCAAGCCCATTGATGAAGAAGCTGTAATGAAGGCGGTGCTCGAGACCAGGAGGATCATTACTATAGAGGACCACAACGTTTTCGGAGGACTTGGAAGCGCCGTGGCAGACGTTATAGCTGCCAGCGGCAAGGGCTGTGCTTTTGAAAAGATAGGCATACCCGACTGCTACTGCGTGGTGGGATACCCCGAGGACCTCTACTGCCACTACGGCATGGACTGCGACAGCATAGCGGACAGGGTACGCAGGGTAATGGGCCGTGACTTCGAGGAGGACGAAAGCTGGGAGGACGAGGTATAGATTATGGCTACTGAAAGAGAGCTGCTCGCGGCGCGTCTCTTTACGCATGCCGTGTTTCCCATAATGAAGGTCATACTGGCCGACGACCCGAAGATGAAGGCGAAGTTCAGCGATGTAAAAGCGAACATTCAGTTCGTGGCGCGCGACAAGGCCGGTGATATTGGCGCATGGCTTGTATTTGACAAGGGCGATTTCAGGGTGGAGCAGGGGATCTGCCCCGCACCTGATATTACATTCAGTTTCGGGTCTGTGAAGAAGATGAATGACATGTTGGCGGGTAAACCCGTACTTCCCGGTATAAAGGGGCTGTCAAAGTTCGGGCTGCTTGTGAAGGTCATGTCTCTGCTGCTTTCGCTGAAAATAATAATGCCCAATGCAAGGCCCAAAGATATGGCAAAGAAGAGGCTCAAGGTCAAGCTGTCATTCTACATGATCACCACTGCGCTCAGCCAGTATAACAAGGGCGGCGACCCGGAGATGATGAAGTGGACGTCCAAGCAGCCTGACCGTGTATACCAGATTACTGTTGAGGGTGAGGACATCGCGGCTTACCTCCGTGTAAAGGCCGGCAAGAGCAAGGCCGGGCGCGGCGTTTACACCCGCAAGAGGCCGTTCATACACATGAAGTTCAGCGGTGTTGACGGCGCGCTGGCGGTTCTTTTAAAGGACGCTGAATTCGTTGAAGGCGTGGCCAAAGGCTTCGTGAACATCGAGGGTGCGCCGGAATACGCTGCGCAGCTCAATGATTTCATGCAGCGCATACAGGCAATGCTTACATAGGGATTAACCTGTCAGACTTCGATCTCCATCATGTCGTATGCTGCGGAAGTCCGCGGGAAAACCCCGCGGGCTTCCGTTTCCGCAAGCAGCCGGTCATCTTTTGTGAGGTACCTGGCTGCGTCAAAGTGTGCAAGCACAAGCCTTGATGCCCCTGATTCGGCCGCTATTTCTGCCGCTGTTTCGGGATTAAGGTGCGGCCAGGAATCATTCCTTTCGCCCGGCCTGAAGGCGCATTCAGTAATGAGCAGATCGGCATTACTCCCCAGCCTTACCGCGTTTTCACAGTAGCCCGTATCAGTACAGAAGGCTATGCTTTTACCGTCCGCTGTGACCCTGTATCCCAGGCACGGGTCCGAATGGTCCATGGGCAGGTACTCAAGCCCGAAGGGTACGCGGCCATGGTCTTCGGGCAGTTCCAGAACCTCGACCTTGTATGAAAGGTCAGCCAGCGGTACCGTAAAGGGCCTGTTCACAATGGTGCTTATCACTTTACGCGTGCCGTTCTGCCCGATGATCGTAAGCCCTCTGTCGCACCTGATTTTTGACAGGCCGTGCAGCCCGGTTATGTGATCCATGTGAAAATGGCTCAGCAGCAGGTATACGGGCTTTGTTCCGTCCATGAGGCTGTCCAGTCTGAAAAATCCGCTCCCGGCGTCCAGCACTATGTCGTACTTCTCTGTTTTTACCAGCACGCAGAGCGTGTTCCCTGTCGCAGTCTCGTACCAGCCGTTTGTCCCCGCGAATATTACCTTCATGATCTATCCCGGCATATGCGCGTACATGAGTTTAATGCCGATCCTGGCAAGCGCTGCCTGTATGGCAAGTGAAAGAAATGAGAGAATTAAGAGTGAAGGTATTGCAGCCCCGATTGTCGCAATGTAAATATTCAGCGGCATTGCACATGTAACGATGAACAGTGCGGTTCCGAGGATCATCTTTTTTTTGAGCGCCGGAGTTGTGATCTTCCTGAACCTGTTGTGTCCGTCGAAGATGCCCGACGCGAAGGCAGCAAGTACACTTACGGGCAGAATGTAGATGAGTATTTCCGCCGCGAATACCAGCCTGACTGAATATTTCGCTGATACCAAAAAACTCATGATAATAAAAAATGGTATCAGGGCCGAAGCGGCCTGCGGAATATGCAGGATTATTGGATGAATGTCAATGGACATGATGATCCTTCTGCGTTCAGAAACATTGTACTTGTAATTCTCAAAGGCCTTGCTCCCGGCACCGCAGGCCGGGCATATGTCGGGCGCGTTTTTTTTATCCATGATGTAATTACATGCGCGGCATTTCAGGTATTCCTTCATTGTATTCTCCTTTTACAGGCCGTAGATGGCGCTGTATTTATTTTCAAGATACCTCATATATGGTGCGGGATCTATGGCCGAGCCCGTGATGCGCGTTACAAGTTCCTGGGGTTCAAATTTGCGGCCGTGGCAGTGAATATTCTGGCGCAGCCAGTCCAGCAGGATTGTAAAATCGCCCCTGCGCATCTGTTCATCAATGCCCGGGTTTTCACTTTTGTGCTTCTCCCAGAGCTGGGCTGAAACAAGGTTCCCCAGCGCGTATGTGGAGAAGTAGCCCAGCATGCCCCCTGCCCAGTGAATGTCCTGGAGGATGCCGTGAGCGTCATCGGGCGGGACTACACCAAGGTAATCACTCATCTTCGAGTTCCATGCTTCAGGCAGGTCCTTCACTGCAATGGCCCCCTCGATCATGGCTATCTCAAGTTCAAGTCTGAGCATTATGTGAAGGTTGTAGGTCGCCTCGTCCGCCTCCACACGGATGAGCGACCGTTCAACTTTATTGATCCCTTTATAGAAAGCCTCAAGGCTCACATCCGCGAGGTGCCCGGGAAACTGTTCGCGCAGCCGGGGATAGAAGTGTTCCCAGAAGGGCAGCGACCTGCCCACTATGTTCTCCCACAGCCTGCTCTGCGATTCATGTATTGCAAGTGAGGCGCCCCCTTCAAGCGATGTGCGGTTAAGTCCCGGTGCGATCCCCTGTTCGTAGAGCGCGTGGCCTGTCTCATGCATTGTGCTGAACAGCGCCGACGCGCCTGAATTTTTTTCAAACCGTGTGGTTATGCGCACGTCGTCCATGCTGAACGACGTTGTGAAGGGGTGTGCGGATTTGTCCTGTCTGCCGCGGTTCCAGTCATACCCGAATGCAGTGGCCACGGTTATGCCGAAGTCCCACTGCTTCTGTTCGTCGTACTGCACACGCATGAACGGGTCGTCAACCTGCGGTCTGGACGCGATCCGCTGTATGAGTTTCACCTGCAGCGGCCTGAGCTTTCCGAAAATTGCCTTTACGTCAGCGGTCTTCATGCCCGGTTCAAAGTTGTCCAGAAGGGTGTCGTAGAGATGGTCTGCCGGCGGGAAGAAGGTCACGTAGCGTTTATTCAGTTCAACGATTTTTTCCAGGTGCGGCCTGAATATGGTGAAGTCCGATTTCGCGCGTGCCTCAGTCCATGCGTGGTGGGCTGCGCTTGTTACGATGCTGAATTCCTCAACGTAATCTGACGGTACCATCATCTCTTTTTCGTAATCCCTGTACGCGACTTTCACAAGCCTGAGCTCGTCGCTGTCATCTCCATGTTCAGCCGCCCATGGTTTTAGTTCCTCCAGGAGCGCTCCCAGTTCAGGGGATGTGGACTTTTCGTGGGCTATTGTACTTATGGTGGCAAGCTGCCTCCCCCTTGACTCCGCGGCGCCGCCGGGCATGTATGTCTGCTGGTCCCAGTCAAGAAGTGCCTCTGTATGATGAAGGTCCGCGATTTCGCCAAGAAGTTCCTTCAGGTGGTTATATTTATCCTGCATATTTTCTCCGTTTATCCATTATTCTGATTATGCTATCCGGAACAGCATCTGTCAACATGGAAATTATGAAACTGAGCACATCCGGTGGTTCTCCATTCGACGGATTTTAAATATGAATATTTTCCAAGGGATTAAGTCCTGCGGAAGTCTTGCCGGGAAGCCGTAATAAGTAAAAAAGTATTGGTAAATATTGCAGCCTGTTTTTTTACTGTCATTACAGGAGTCTGTCATGGATGCCCGGATAATGAAAAATGCGGCCTTCATGAGCCCATGAAAAAAATACATCCGTCGCTTGAAAACAACCTGGCTGACATCAGGCGATACGGGCTGAACAGCTGGAGCAGCCGCAGGGGACGTCATTACTCCTGGCAGGATTAGATTAAAAGGTGTACAATGAATTGCACGTCATCAGATTATAAACATCCGCTTATTCCTCTCATACTCTTTGAAGATGATGACATCCTGGTGCTTAACAAGCCCGGAGGTATGCTTGCGCTTGATGACGATACGGGGCGCCCTTCACTGATCGGCCTTGCTAAATCATACCTTAAAGAACAATCATCCTGTGATGGCATCCCGTACTGCGCGGCGATGCACCGGATAGACAGGCCCGTGTCCGGCGTGATGCTCTTCGCGAAGAACCGCGCAGCAGCGAGTATGCTTTCCGCGGAGATGAAAGGCAGGAGAATCCGCAAATTCTACTGCGCTGTGGTGAATACTCCGGCCGGTACCATGCGGGAGGGGGAATGGGACCTGCTGCGGCAGTTTTATGTCATACGGCGCGGCAGGGCACATATAGTTGATGAAAATGAGCCGGCTGCTGTTCCGGTCGCAATCAGGTACAGGCTCATGCGGGCTGACGGTTCCTGCGGACTGGTCCTTGTTGAACTTGTCACAGGTAAACGCCACCAGATACGGGTGCAGCTGTCGTCCATGGGCATGCCCATAAGCGGAGACAAAACATACGGCGACAGGACAGCGTCCGGGTATGAAATCATCTCCCTCCATGCCCATTTTCTCAGTTTTACCCATCCTGTTACAGGCAGCGGTATGACTGTTTCAGCCCCGCTTCCGCATTACATGGCTGAAGCCGCGGGTTGCGTACCGGGTATTGAGGATTATAAAAAAGATTGACTCTCCCCGGTGAGATAATACCTATAAATCAGCGGAAACACTGATGGAAAAACTGAATATCATAGAAAGAATCCCTGTCTCCCTGCCTGAAAGGGAGATTCTTGCCAGGCTCAAATTCAACTTCCACAAAACTGAGGTTGACAATGAGTCAATGGCGCGAATACGTTCGGCAATGAACAGGGGATTCGCGGTGTGTGAGCCAAAAGGTTCCTGGCTCAGGATGGGTATTGACGGCACCAGGGACGGTGTGGTCCTCCTTGAAGGGGGATACATGATAAACAGCAGGTCCGTGGCTGACCTCCTTGCCGGAAGCGGTTCAGTTGTGCTCATGGGTGTTACAGCAGGCCCTGCCATTGCGAACCTTGCCTCGTCAGCCGTTGATGCTGGCGACGGGGCCTCGGCTCTTGTGTATGACGCAGTGGGGAGTGAAACTGCAGAGGCGGCGATTGAATGGCTCAATGCATATATAGGCCAGCAGGTGAGGCGCAGGGGTGAAAACCTCACTAAAATGAGGTTTTCAGCAGGCTACGGTGATTTTATGCTTGAAAACCAGAGGATTTTTTTTGAACTGCTGAATCTTGAAAGGTTCGGGGTAACACTGACCGAGCGCTGTATTTTTATACCGGAAAAAACGGTAACAGCCATTGCGGGGATAGAGGCCCCTCCCCCGCACCCCCGAAGGGGGCAAGGCAGTTAAGTCCTGGAATAATTGCGGACTTATTGGCGGGACTCATTTTACGAAAGAATCGTGTAAAAAGATCACTGTTCGTACAGTGTGACAGTATATAACTTAAAAAATTTATCCTTGCCCCCTTTGGGGGTGCGGGGGCCGGAGTCAATCATGGACAGAAAGGATTTCAGGGAACTAGTTTATAACGGGCTGCTCATACTCGACGGAGCAACAGGTACCGAGCTTGCAAAGCGTGGCATGCCTGCGGGGGTCTGCCCTGAACTCTGGTGCATAGAGAACCCGGCCGCTGTAAAGGATTTACAGAAGAAATACCTGGACGCCGGGAGCGATATAATATACACACCCACATTCGGCGGGAACAGGTGCAAGCTCGAGGAGTTCGGGCTCGGCTCAAGGCTGTACGAGATAAATTCCTCGCTGGCAAAAATATCAAAGGAGTCCGCGGGTAAAAAGCTGGTTTTCGGCGACATCGCGCCCACCGGGCGTTTCGTGGAGCCTTTCGGCGACATGGGATTTGATGAAGCCGTGGAGATTTTTGCTGAACAGGCAAAGGCCCTTCTTGACGGCGGCGTTGACGGTTTCGTAATAGAAACCATGATGGATATACAGGAGGCGCGCGCAGCGCTCATAGCTATGCGGGAACTCTGCGGCCTCCCTGTAATGGTGAGCATGACATACGAGAAGGGCGGCAGGACGCTGAACGGCACTGACCCGCTATCCGCGCTCATTACGCTCCAGTCCCTGGGGGCAGACGCCGTGGGATGCAACTGTTCCACGGGCCCTGCTGACATGATAAAAATTATACGTGAAATTAAGGAATACGCCCGTGTGCCCCTCCTTGCGAAACCCAACGCCGGCATGCCCAGGTTTAAAGACGGCGCGACAGTCTTTGACATGGACGCTCAGGAATTCGCTTCATTCGCTCCTGAATTCATTGAATCGGGAGTTAACCTCCTGGGCGGATGCTGCGGGACAACGCCTGACCACATCGCGCGTACCGCTGAAAATGGCAGGGGGGAGAGGACTGTACGTTCCGCAGGATCCGGAAGAAGCATCCTCTCATCATCAAGGTCCAGCGCTGTAATAGGTAAGGGCCATCCTTTCGCTGTTATAGGGGAGAGGATCAACCCTACGGGCAAGAAGGCGCTCCAGGCCGAACTGCGCGAAGGAAAAACAGGGATGGTGCAGGAATTCGCACTTGAACAGCAGGCTAAGGGCGCCGCGATTCTTGATGTGAACATGGGGCTTTCCGGTATAAATGAAAAGGATATGATGGTTAAATGCGTTTCTCTCCTTTCGAGGGTGAACGACCTTCCGCTCTGCATAGACTCCACCAGCCCTGAAGTAGTCGAGGCCGCGCTGCGTCTATACCCCGGCCGCGCCATTGTAAACTCCATCTCCGCCGAAAAGGAACGCCTGGAGAAGACACTGCCCATCGCCGCGAAATACGGCGCCATGTTCATACTGCTGCCCCTTGACGATGAGGGGATACCCAAGACCGTTGAGAAGCGGAAGGACGTGGTGCGCCGCGTCATGCGGGAGGCGGAGAAGTACGGTTATACGGC
>CAYTSF010000131.1:0-8991 GCA_964440335.1 uncultured Leptospirales bacterium | reverse complement strand
GCAGCGATCGGCGACACCATTGCCAACCTTATTGAAGCCAACGGCGATATCATTGACCGCGAGTTCTACGTCAACGATTTTGGAAACCAGGTGAACCTCCTGGGCGAGTCAGTCCTGGCAAGAATAAGGGAGCTGAAGGGGGAGGATGGCGCGTTCCCCGAAGACGGGTACCACGGTGAATACATAAAGGACATTGCCTCAAGGATGAACAGCGAGTTCGGCAATGAACTTGATTCGCTCAGCGGCAGCGATAAAGTAGCCTTTGCCGCGCGCAAGGCCGTTGAATACAACGTGGCAACACAGAAGCGCGACCTCTCTGATTTCAACGTGAATTTCAGGCAGTGGTTCAGGGAGAGTACACTCCACGAAAAAGGTGAGGTCATGGCAGCGCTTTCGGCCCTGGAAAAAAGCTCTCACGTTTATGATGAACAGGGGAAAAAGGTTTTCAGATCAACCGCATACGGCGATGACAAGGACAGGGTAGTGGTCAGGGACGACGGAAGGCCCACATATCTCATGGCTGACATAGCATATCACTACGACAAGCTGGGCAGGGGCTACGACAGGCTCATAGACATATGGGGGCCCGACCATCACGGCTACATAGCGCGCCTTTCGGGAGCAGTACAGGCACTGGGGTTCCCTGCAGAAAAGTTCAGGGTACTCATAGCACAGCAGGTCAACCTGGTCATGGAAGGTGAAACAGTCAAGATGTCAAAAAGGCTTGGCAACTTCTCGACAATGAGAGAACTCATTGACGAGGTCGGAGTGGACGTGTCCAGGTACTTCTTCATCATGAGGTCACTTGACAGCCACCTGGACTTTGACCTTGCCCTTGCAAAGAAGGACAGTTCGGAAAACCCCGTATTCTACCTTCAGTATGCCCATGCAAGGATCTGTTCAATATTCCGCGAAGCAGACAAACGCGGAATAAAACCTGATAACGGAAAGATCATGGCCGGATTCCTTGAAGACAATGAGACATCGAACCTTGTAAAAATAATGGCCAAGTTCCCGGAGGAAATTTCTGACGCGGCCGATACCCTTGAGCCGCACAAAATTGCCACATACCTCATGCGCCTGGCACAGGCATTCCACAGGTTTTATGCCGAGCACAGGGTACTTTCAGATGACGAGGACCGGACCTGCACCTACCTTGCGCTGGCAGGCGCCACAAAGATAATCATGAAAAACGGCCTGGCCATACTGGGGGTCTCTGCGCCGGAGAGCATGTAAATACCATGCCCGATGTAATAATCATCACAACCGGGGATGAACTTCTGCGCGGAGCGACGTTAAACTCCAACAGCGCCTTTATCTCTGCAAAACTTTTCGGCACCAATTTCATGGTCATCAGGCACATTACGACCTCGGACAGTATTTCCGACATAGAAGACAATATCCGCCAGTCCATGGCAATGTCTGACATAGTAATCACCACCGGGGGCCTGGGGCCTACAGATGATGACAATACCGTCAGTGCAATCTGCAGAATTACAGGCAGGGAACCGGTAATAGACAGGTACCACATGAAAAAGATGGAGGAATTTTTCAGCTCCATGAAAATGCAGATCACTCCGTATGACAACAAGATGGTATCGCTTCCCGAAGGCTCACTTGTCCTGAACAACCAGTATGGACTTGCTCCAGGTTTCATTACAGTAATTTCAGATAAGGCAATAATATCCATGCCTGGTGTTCCTGCAGAAATGGAAAACATGTTTATCACAGGAGCAATGGACTACCTTGCCGGACGATTCGGTTACAGCGAACATCACAGGCTCTCATACAAAATTACCGGCATAAGGGAATCCGAAATAAACAGCAGGCTCAGGGACATCACCGAAGGGATGGATATACAGTTCAGTATCACGCCAAAATCAGGTATCTGCGATCTTGTGATTATCCCCGATAGCTCGGGTGCAGGATTTACCGGCATGCTTGATGACTCGGTAAAAAAAGCCTTCACGGAATACCTCCTTTGCGAAGGCATGGAATCACCTGAACAGGAACTTGTTCATATCCTCCTTGAAAAAAAGCTGAGCATATCAACTGCCGAATCGTGCACCGGCGGCCTGCTGGCTAAAAGGATAACTGATATAGCCGGATCTTCGGAAGTATTCAGGGGTTCGGTGGTTGCCTACAGCAATGATATTAAATCCGGGCTGCTCAGGGTCAGTCCTGAAACTCTTTCATCCTGCGGAGCTGTGAGTGAAGAGACCGCAATGGAGATGGCCAGCGGCATGCAGTCCATCACAGGTACGGATGTTTGTGTATCTATAACCGGGATTGCAGGTCCCGGCGGCGGTACTGAATCAAAACCAGTTGGAATGGTCTGTTTTGGTTTTATTATTAAAAACAGAAAGTTCACGGTCACAAGAAAATTCAGCGGCAGCAGGGAGAGGGTGAGGACCTTTGCCAGCCTCTACGCGCTTAACCTGCTTCGAAAAGAGCTCAGATAATGATTTTTTGATTGAAACATATACCCCTTTATATAATCTTATTTAAATCATGCTTATCTGCTTTGAGATATAAAATAAAAGCAGCCTTATACAGCAAAAATGACAGATATTAATGATCTGTCATTTCGCAAAATGTCATAAACACTTTTTCATTGAATCAGTTACAAAGGGAAGATGATGAAAAGATTCATACATGTGATCTTTTTTTATATGATTATAATCCAGTGCGGAATCCTAAACGCCGCACCGGATTCCCGGATCACCTTTAACCAGGGAATTGAAGCATTCAAGGCCGGAAATTATTCATCAGCGGAACTCCTCTTCAGAAAGACTCTTGAGAACGATGATGAGTACAGGGACAAAGCCTGGTTCTACCTCTGCCGCACAATATACCAGCAGGAAAAATACAGGGCCGCTATCTTCGAATTCAACAGCTTCCTCACCAAATGCAGGACTGAAAACCTCCGTGTTGAATCGAGGTTCTGGATAGGCGAATCCTACTATTTCCTTAATGAATACCTTAAAGCCATCGAGGAGTATAACCGCTTTCTCGAAAAAACCGACGATAAGCTGCTCACCATAACTGCGCACGACAGGATCGCATCTATATACTACAAGCAGTCCAGGTATGAAGAGGCCATCATCGAATGGGAAAAAGCAATACAGAAAAGCGAAGACAAGCAGCAGAACGTAGTACTCATAATAAAAATCGGCGAGGCACTTTTTCAGAACGGCCAGTATGATGCGGCACTTGAAAGGATGAACCCGCTGCTCACGGAAAAAATTGATAATAATGAAAAGGCAAGGGCAAGGCTCCTGGTCGGCAGAATCTACCAGCTGCAGAATGACCACAAGAAGGCACTGCTCATGTTCAATGCCATACCCCGCGAACTTGCCGGCGTCTACCCGTTTCACGACATATACTATTACAGGGCCCTGTCATATCTGGCGCAGGACAAGGAATCTCAGGCAAAGGCCGACCTTGAACTTTTTTATATGATAGGTAAAAAATCCGATTACTACGCAGACGGCATGTTCGAGCTTGGCAAGATACTGATCAGGTCGCCCAAACCGGAAAGCGGCATTGAGCTTCTTGTAAAAGTATGGGAGAGCGAGGAAAAAATCAGCATCACCATTAAGAGCGGCCTGATTCTTGCAAACTTTTACCTTGAGAAGGAACCGCTCCAGTCCGTCAGGTTTCTTGAAAAGTACACATCCATAGAGGATGAAGATCTCAGGAAGCAGGTTCTGGTTACTCTCAGCAAAGCATATATTAAAACAGGAAAATACGACAAGGCTCAAATCCTGCTTAAAACATACTCCGAAAAATATCCCTACGACGAGAACATAGACGAGATATTATTTCTCAAAGCGCGCATAAGCCTTGAAATGGGAGACATAGACAAGGCTACTGAATATTTTGACCAGATAAAAAATGAACACCCGTTTTCAAAGTTTCTCGATGATACCGAATACTACATGGCGCTCATCAATTATAAAAAAGAAAAATACGCTGAAGCCATAGCAAACCTGAAAAAATATTTCAGCAAGAAAGAGGTAAACAACGCTTTTGGCGCGCACCTGCTTCTCAACGAGCTTTACCTGAAAACCGGAGACCTGAAAAATGCCGAAAAAGAACTTCAGATACTTCTGGGTAAATTCCCGGACTACGCAGGCATGGACAGGGTTCTTTACAACTTCTCCATGATGATGTATGAAAAAAAGGGTGAAGCTGCAGACCGGTACTTCAGCATGCTGCAGTCAATGTACCCGGAGTCATCATATGCCATACAGGTAAACTACCTTTACGGCAGCAGGTATTACCAGAAGGATAATTATGCGAAGGCAATACCATACTTCGAAAAATTCTTAAACAGCAACGTGGAAGAGAACCGGGGGAATGCATTTTATTTTCTGATAAATTCCTACTACAGGATCAAGCAGTACGAAAAGGTCATTGAAATCCTCAAAAACGCGAAGATACCGCCGATGAACGAGGAGCAATGGAAGGAGATACCTCTCATAAATGCAAGGTGCTATTACAGCCTGGGAAAATTTGAGGATGTCTACAACATACTGAAATGGGAGGACATTCGCACTCTCCGTGATGATGACGCAAGGATGCTCATTGCATGCACGATCAAAACCGGAGACATCGCCTCTGCGCAGAAACTCATTGAAACCGTGAAAGAAAAAACTGAAATCTATATCGACGCCATGATGATGCTGGGGGATTATTACCGGGACAAAAAAGATACCGGAAAGGCCCAGGACATCTACAGTGAGATTCTTATATCCGGTGAAAAAGAGGAACGCAAGGAGAGAGCACGACTGGAACTGGCTGTAATCAACACTGATGCTGGTGCTTCTGGAATAGCCCTCGAGCTGCTCCAGAATATTTCATCGTCCGAACTAATCGCAGACAGGGATGCGCTCATTATCATAAACCAGTTTAACAGCGGAAACGAGAAGGCTGCAGCGGACCTCTCAGATGCAAAAAGCAAACAGTTCAGCGGCAGCAGGTTCGAGGAGAAGGTATTGCTGCTGAATATACTCTATCACTATGAACAGAAAAACGAGAAAAGTTTTTTGAAGTACGCGGCGCTTCTGAAAAAATATCCTGACGATGAACTATATGTAAACTACCTTTCGGCAAAGCTTTACTATGAGAAGGGGAGTTATGACAAGGCCTTCACCTTCTATAACAGGTTATCTTCAGGAGAGAATATTTACACATCTGAATCTTTTTATTATCTGGGTAAAATCAGCCTGATACAGAGCAAAAATAAAAACAACGCCATAAGGTATTTTACGAGCGTTATTGAATCCGTAAAAATAAAAAACGAATACTACTTCAAGAGTAAAATTGAACTGTCGATCATCAATTACGAGCTGAAGAATAACGATGCGGCTGAAGAAATCCTTGATGAAATTATCACTGAAAACCTGAATATCAGGTACACGATTGAAGCTGAAAACCTTAAGGAATTTTACACAAAAAAAATTCAATAGGCTGATAAAAAAACAAGACCGAAAAGGCATATATTTCAGGTGGCAGTTACAATCGATAATTCTTCCAGTTACAGTTCATTGTTAAGCAATCAATTAAAAATCATTTACATACATCAGTAATAATTCCTTAATAATACGTTACATACAAAAAATCCTTTTTTGCAAAAGGGACTATTATTTTATATATTATACTTGTTTCCTTTCTTGTTTTTTACCGGGTCTAAGGGGGGATCTTTTAAAAAAAAACCTTCAGACTTTCTCAAGGTATCAAACGCCAGTTTGGAAACAAGTCTATTATTGATATGCATTTGTGAAGGAGGATATCATGAAAAAAACCGAGAAAGGAATGAACGTTCCTGATGACCTGCTTTACACAGAGGACCATGTCTGGATAAGGATGCTTGATGACATTACAGGTATCTGCGGAATAACAGATTTCGGCCAGAACAGGCTCGGCGAAATAGTATTCGTTGAATTTATAAATAATATTGTACACACACGAGTCGCAGGCCATGAGACTGTTGTAATCCTGGAATCGCCAAAAGCATCTGCTGAAATTTATTCACCGGCGTCAGGTGTAATTATTACAGTAAACCGTGACGCAGAGGATGATCCGGACAGCATAAATAATGATCCATACGGAGAGGGCTGGCTATTCAAGCTGGAAGTCAGAAACAGGGATGAGCTTGAAGAGCTCCTTCAACCATACGAGTACCAGGAACTGATCACACCTGAACATTGAAGTCCTGTGTAGAAACATTTAATTCCCCGGATACAACTTCCGATAAGTTATATTATGTCGCATTAAAATTTTATTTTAATCCAGTCATAAATTACCCCCCAGCAGCAGACTCATGATATAAACAGTAACTATATAATCCGGATACAGTTACAGCGAACACGTATGTAATACGGATCCACTGTAAACTGCTACCCTTTTAACATCTATTCATATTCATCGCTGCTTTCCCCTGATTACTATAGGTACAGGCGTTACACCCCATACATCTTTCGCATACTCAGAAATTGTCCTGTCAGTTGAGAACTTGCCCATACACGCTGTATTCATAATGGACATTCTGCTCCACCTGTCCCTGTCCCTGAACGTGGCATCAACAGTCTGCTGCATCTTTGTGTATGAATCAAAGTCAGCGAAAAGCATATACCTGTCACCCTGATGCAGCAGCGAATCAACCAGGGGCCTGAAAAGATCAGGATGCTCCTTTGAAAAGAAGCCGTTCTGTATCTGGTCAATGGTGCACTTCAGTTCCGGGTTATTGTTGTAGTAGTAAAAAGGATTATAGCCGTTCCTGCGCATATTATCAACGCCGCCTGAATCAAGGCCGAATATGAAAATATTTTCATCTCCCACCTCCTCCCTGATCTCAACATTAGCGCCATCAAGGGTACCAATCGTAAGGGCGCCATTAAGCGCGAACTTCATGTTGCCCGTACCGGATGCTTCAAGCCCGGCAGTTGAAATCTGTTCCGAGAGGTCTGCCGCCGGAATGATCTTTTCAGCGTTTGATACAGCATAGTTTCTCAGGAAAAGTACCTTCAACCTGTCACCGACCTGCCTGTCATTGTTCACAACATCCGCCACCGAATTAATCAGCTTTATGATGAGCTTGGCCATGTAATACCCCGGAGCAGCCTTGCCCGCGAATATGACAGTACGGGGAATATAATCGCCATTTGGATTATTTTTAATCCTGTTGTACATGGTTATTACATTCAGGACATTGAGAAGCTGCCTCTTATATTCATGGATCCTTTTTACCTGAATATCAAAAAGAGAATCAGGATTAACAACCATGCTGTTGTGGCTGAGTATGTACCTGGCAAGAAATTCCTTGTTGGCATGTTTGATATCCATCCATTTTTTTCTGAAGGATTCATCGTCGGCGAAAGGAATCAGTTTTTTCAGCTGGTAAAGGTCTGTTGCAAATCCGTCGCCTATACATTCGTTAATCAGCGAAGAAAGCTTCCAGTTACACAGCTTGAGCCACCTTCTCTGGGTAATGCCGTTTGTTTTGTTATTGAACCTGTCGGGCCAGTATGCATAAAAATTTTTAAAGACATCTTTTTTAAGAATTTCTGTGTGCAGCGCAGCGACACCGTTAACAGAATGGCTTCCTATAATCGCAAGGTTCGCCATACGGACTTTTTTATCATCACCCTCTTCAATAATAGAAAGCTCCCTTAAGAGCAGATCGTTACCGGGATTTTTTCTGGCGACGTCTTCAAGGAACCTCCTGTTTATTTCATAGACAATCTGCATATGACGCGGAAGTACCTTTTCGAAAAGGCTTACGGGCCAGCGTTCAAGGGCCTCGGGCATGACCGTATGGTTTGTATAGCCGCATGTGCGTACCGTGATGTCCCATGACTTTTCCCAGTCAAGTCCTTCATAGTCCATTAAAATGCGCATCAGTTCCGGGATCGCTATTGCCGGGTGAGTATCGTTAAGCTGGATTGCAACCTTGTCCGGGAAAATGTCGAACGAGTCATGGGTCTTTTTAAACCTCCTGATAATGTCCTGCACGGTTGCTGTTACAAAAAAGTATTCCTGCTTGAGCCTGAGCTCTTTGCCTTCAAATACGTTGTCATTGGGATAAAGGACTTTGGTGATGTTTTCTGACTTTGATTTTTCTGATACCGCGTGTATGTAATCGCCGTCGTTAAAGTAGTTAAGGTCAAATTCCCTGGAAGCCTTTGCAGACCATAAACGCAGATTGTTTACTGTATTATTCTTATAACCGGGCACAGGCGTATCATATGCCATGGCCATTATAGTATCTGTATCAGCCCATTTGTATTTTTCCCTGCCATTGCCATCGTTGTACTGCTCAACCCTGCCGTAAAAATTTACCGGGTACAAAAATTCGGGCCTGGGGAACTCCCATATATTACCAAGCCTGAGCCAGTTGTCCGGCGTCTCAACCTGGTAACCATCTTTTATGCTCTGGAAAAATATTCCATACTCGTACCTTATTCCGTAACCCACCGCAGGCAGTTCAAGCGTGGCAAGAGAATCAAGAAAACATGCAGCGAGCCTGCCAAGGCCTCCATTGCCCAGACCGGCATCCCATTCCTTTTCACGAAGCTCCTCCATGGAATAGCCCATATCCCTTATGGCCTTTGATGAATTATCATAAAGGTCAAGGTTTACCAGGCTGTTACCAAGTGTCCTTCCTATGAGAAATTCAAGGGAGAGGTAATAGACCCTTTTTGCGTCATTTTTATAATAGCTCTGCTGCGTTTCAATCCATCTCTCAATCAGGCGGTCACGGGTAAGGAGCGCAAGACTTGCATAACAGTCGGAATCTGTAGCTGCATATTCATCCTTGCCAAGTGAATACTCCATATGGTTGACAAATGATTCCTTAATCGATTCAACATCGCGTCCCTGCATTTCATTTGTTGATGGTGTTAGACTGCTTGCTGCCAGTTTGCTGTTTGTTGTCATATGATTCTCCGTGGTCTGTTTTATAAATCCGGTGCAAAAAACTGCTGC
>CAYTSF010000130.1:2390-9095 GCA_964440335.1 uncultured Leptospirales bacterium | reverse complement strand
TATTCCTTCTCAAATATCTCTTCGAATATATCCTTGAACCTGTGGTCGTATTTTTTCGAGATGGTGTCCTTTGTGGCAAACCAGAGGTCCTGCTTCATGTCAAGGGCATAGGTAAAACATGCGCGTGCAAAGCTTGCGATCGACTTGTCAGTGTTATGCATCCCCATGAGAACTCCCGCACCGTCAAAGTCATGTATGGTCTGCCTGGTCTCTTTGCCGTCAGCTGATGTAAAAACGAGCTCCGCCTTTCCGGGGCCGTCTGTCTTGATTTCTACATTCTTGTAAATGTCGCCGTATGCGTGCCTTGCAATGATTATTGGTTTTTTCCATGTACGGACAGACGGCTTTACGCTTTCAACGATAATGGGGGCTCTGAACACCGTACCGTCAAGAATGGCCCGGAGGGTCCCGTTGGGGCTCTTCCACATCTGCTTGAGCTTGTATTCCTCCACGCGCTGGGCATTGGGCGTAATGGTGGCGCACTTAACTGCTACTCCGTATTTTTTTGTGGCCTCTGCTGCATCAATGGTTACCTGGTCGTCGGTCTTGTCCCTGTACTCAAGCCCCAGGTCATAATACTCGGTTTTAAGGTCGATATATGGTTCAAGGAGTATATCCTTGATAAACTTCCAGATAATCCTGGTCATTTCATCGCCGTCCATTTCAACAAGCGGTACATTCATTGCTATTTTTTTCATCATTTTATCCTGTGTACTTATCTAAATTGCATGAAGTTGTATAAATTCCGGTGTTAATTCCTTAATTTTTTTTGCAGAATAAGTCGTTCTAATTCCTCTGCCGCCTTCTGCAGTGGAGGGAATTGAAAATTTCATTATTACACTATAAAGAATTTTAAGGAATATTTAATGATAAAATTCCATGAAATTATACATTCTTTGCCTGAAAGTACACTCTAACTATGTATTAAATCAGTCAAGTTTTTTAAATTGTAAAAGCATTGGGGCGAAAAGCCGCCATATTACATTTTAAGTTCTATATCAGTGTTGAATTTGCGAAAAACCCGGTGTGATGTTCATTGATTTCATTTAAAAATTTCCTTTATAATAAATAATTTTCAGCTTGCTTTTTTATAGTAGAATCAACTATTAACAACTTAAATTGTTACAAATTTTTTTATTTACACAAAAAGGATCAAATTTATATTTATCAGATATTAATGAAATATGTTTTCCAGCCTGTGTAAGGAATTTCTGTAAACAGGCGACAAAGGAACATTTTTTGATTTATTTGGTTTTTCTGTTACTGTTGTCAAAAAAGTATTGACGTGTAGGGGCTTAAAATAAGCCTTCTATCATCATTATTTGGCATAATTTTCGTGTTGATCATATGCAAAACAGCCGGAATTAGCGAATAATGCTTCATTATTAAGGATAAAAAAACAATGGAAACTTTCATCATAGTGTTTTATCTATCAGTTTTATTCCTGATGTCAATATATGGAATTAACAGATACTACACGATTTATCTCTTCAGAAAACACAGGCATGATAAAGTAAAACCGCGTGCAGAATTTAAAAAACTTCCCCGTGTGACAATACAATTACCTGTTTTCAATGAAAAGTATGTTGTTGAACGACTAATTGAATATGTCGTAAAAATCAGGTATCCCAGGGAGCTTCTTGAAATACAGGTTCTTGATGATTCAATTGATGAAACACAGGAAATTGCCCGGAAGAAATGTGAAGAGAAGAAAAAAGAGGGATATAACATCAATTATATACACCGTGAAGATCGTACAGGCTTTAAAGCGGGTGCGCTTGAAAATGGCATGAACCTCACAAAAGGTGAATTTATTGCAGTATTCGATGCTGATTTTCTGCCCCCTGAAGATTTTCTGGAAAGGACAATTCATTTTTTTACTGATGATAACATAGGCATGATCCAGGCCAGGTGGGACCATGTGAACAGAAGGTATTCCCTGCTTACAGAATGCCAGAGCATCCTCCTTGATGGACACTTCATGATTGAACACACAGCTAGGAACAGGTCGGGCCGCTTCTTCAATTTTAACGGCACTGCCGGCATCTGGAGGAAAAAGACCATCATTGATGCAGGCGGCTGGCAGCACGATACCCTTACCGAGGACCTGGACCTGAGTTACAGGGCACAGCTCAAGGGGTGGAATTTCATATACCTGCCTGACCTTACAGTGCCTGCGGAGCTCCCCATTGAGATGACGGCGTTTAAATCCCAGCAGTTCAGGTGGGCAAAGGGATCAATCCAGACTTTCCTTAAACTTAAAGGGCGCATACTCAAGGCCGATATACCCTTCAGGGTCAAGATGGAGGCATTTTTTCATATAGGTGCTAATTACATGTACGCACTCATGGTGCTCCTAACTGTTCTGATGCCTGTGATCCTGGTGATAAGATTTGAAAATGGCTACAAACGCCTTGCGTTTCTTGATATACCGATATTTATCTGCGCTACACTCTCTGTTTTTATGTTCTATTTCTATACTGAGTATATTGTTATTAAAGAGACTTTGAGCGTGCAGAACCGTTCCGCAACAAAGCCGCTGGTGTTTTTACCCGTAGTTGTTGCCATAGGAATAGGACTCTGCATAAACAACTCCAAGGCAGTAATCGAGGCTGTTATGCACAAGCAGTCGCCCTTTAACCGTACACCTAAATATAATGTCTCTGACATGGGTGATAACAATGTATCCAACAGGATGAAACACCTGATCGGGAATGTTTACAGGACCAATAAAATCGATATTGTAACAATCATTGAATTTATACTGGCGGTTTACATGACATATGCAGTATACTACACATACAAGAACGACCTGTATCTTTCACTTCCCCTCATACTGCTGTTCCAGATCGGGTTTCTCTACACATCAGTTCTCAGCATAATACAGACACCTGTATCGTCACTTTTCAAAAAAAAATAAAAATCACTTATAATATTTAGCATAAAAAAAGAACCTTTCGGTTCTTTTTTTATGCGCGGTAAAGCAGGGAAGTAATCCGCTGTTATTGTTTCATGTTCTCGCTGATTTTTTTTTCAAGCTCAAGGATGGTATATGGCTTCTGGAGCATCCCCCTGGCTCCCAGGGAATTCAGCTTTTCTATTTTAGGGTCAAAGCTGTTCCCTGAACTTATCAGCACACGCACGTCAGGATCAACTTTGAGCATGTCCGAAAAAATATCTATGACAGAACGCCCTGGCATGGTCAGGTCGAGCAGAATAAGGCTGATATCGTTATACTGTGAACTGAATAGATCAAGGCCATGGTCTCCTGAATCAGATGAAAGTGTTTCATAGCCAAGCTCATGCAGAATCTCTTCTGATGTTATCCGGATAATTTCATCATCATCAATAATAAGTATTTTGCCCGGCATTTTTTACCTCTGGTAATTGAATAGCCTTTTATGCAAGATACATAAATAATGCGGCAAATACAACAGGATTATTTTTCATTTTAAAAGATATTTTCAGTTTCACTTTATAACTATTAAACTTGTTTCAAAACTGGCGTTTGATAACTTCAGATAGCCTGAAGAGGACTTTTTAATCGGCTCCGCCCCTTAGACCCGGTTAAAAAGTTGAGATAAGGAATACTCCTGCTGATAATGCCATACCTTCAGATAACAACTGACTACGATTTCTTTGAGGTGGATTTCTATTCTGTAAAAGAACAACCTGACCATTACAGGATATTTTATGACGGCAGCCTGGACTGAACTGCCGTCTCTGGAGCAGTTATTTTCCGCTTACGGTCGCATCATAACCTGCCTTGTCGAAAAGATCGATAAGCGCATTCTCGTCAAGATCGGACTCAAGGCTGACCTTTCTGGAGGCAAGGTCAACATCCAGCGATTTGACTTTACCCGATTCATTCATGGTCTTTTCGATTCTCATTTTGCAATGGTTGCATGACATGTCCGGAACATTGAATGTGTATTTCATATTTTATCTCCTGTAATTTTTTCATGGGTACCCCCTGCGATAAGGGAAGGGGAATATACTGAATTTTCCGACCTCTTAATGCCTGACGAATTCAATATAACGCTGATTGAGCTGAGCATCATACATATTTCCGCTACAGCAGGGTGCATGAGCCCCATGACCGCTGCGGGTATAGCCACAAGGTTATAGATTGATGCGCGGAAAAGGTTCTGACGGATCTTTTTAAATGTGATCCTTGAAATGTTTATTGCTGCCGGCACGGATACCAGTCTCCCTGCTGTTATAATAATGTCAGCGCTTTCAATGGAAATGTCCGTACCTGTACCAAGGGCAATGCCCAGATCCGCAGCCTTCAGGGCTGCAGCATCATTTATACCGTCGCCCACCATGCACACATGGCCGCCGGATTTCTGCACCTCCTGAACCCTGAAGAGCTTCTCCTCGGGCCTTACCCTGCTGATGACATCATCGATGCCCGTGGCTGCCGCAACTGCCATGGCGGTTTCATGTGAATCGCCGGTCAGCATTACTGTACGCACACCCAGGGCTTTGAGCCTGGCCACGGCCTCTGCTGAGTCCTGTTTAACCGGGTCTGCAACTGAGATGTAGCCAGAAATTTTTCCGTTTTCCCTGAACTCCATGACTGTCTCGCCGCGGGACATCATTGCAGCATAGAGTGTGCCATCAACTGGTCTGCCTATAAAACAGGTGCCGCCCCCCTTTATCCCCTCGATGCCCGCACCCGGAATTTCGGTTATGCCAGAAACAGCGGCGTCCGGCTGTATGTCATGTGCCGCGCAGTAGTCCTTCACCGCTGCAGAGAGCGGGTGGATCGAGCTGTTCTCCAGTGCAAGTATTACCGGCAGCATGTCAGCGGCAACAGTATGGGATACAACTGCCGGCTTCCCTTCTGTGATAGTGCCGGTCTTGTCCAGGAACACGGTGGTTATTTTGCCGGCTGTCTGTATGGCCTCGCCGTTTTTTATGAGGAGCCCGTTGCGCGCTGCAAGACCGCTCCCTGCGATGAGTGCCATGGGCGTTGCCAGACCCAGGGCGCAGGGGCAGGCTATGACCAGGACCGCGATGAAGATGAATGCCGAGGTTGACCCTGCACCCGCACCGTACGAAACCCACGGAACGTAGCCTGAAACATGCTGCAGGAAGGGCATGAACCTCTCGTAGTTCATGAACCATATGATGCCAGAAAGTGCAGCCAGTACGAAGATCGCCGGCACAAAAATCCCGGTGACCCTGTCAGCCATGGCCTGGATCGGTAAACGGGAAGACTGGGCATCCTCCACAAGGCGTATCATCCTTGCAAGGAATGTGTCCTCGCCTGTGCGGAGAACCTCCGCCTTCACTGAACCGCTCTCGACAACTGTTCCTCCGGTGATCTCATCGCCGGCATCCTTTAACACGCGGCCCGGCTCACCTGTGATCATCGATTCATCAACCAGACAGCTGCCCTCTGTTATCCTTGAATCGAGTGGAACTCTTTCGCCGGAACGTACAGTAACAACATCGCCCGCAGAAATGCTTTCAACAGGAACATTCATTATGATGCCGTCGCGCACGATGAATGCGTCGCGGGGCTTCATGGCGAGGAGAGCCCTTACTTCGCTCGATGCGCTGTATTTAAGGCGTGACTCGATGTACCTGCCGGTCAGGTGCAGCGATACGAGCATCACTGATATTGAACCGAAGGAGCTGATGTTTATGCCCGATATATGGAGAAATGATGTGAGCATGGCAAAAAAGGCGCTCATGAGCACCAGGGAATCCATGTTCGCATGAAGGTGCATGGCGGCGATCGATGCGCCCTTGATTACGCCGCGTCCGGGACGGGCCAGCACGATGAGTGCGGCAGCAGCCTCAACTGCGGGGAACCAGGGCATGTGCATGCCGGTCATGTGTAGAACCATGAAAACAGTAAGCGGTACCATGACAGCAAGGGATTCGATCATCATCCTGCGCGAACGCCTGAAGTCCTTCATCACCTTCTCTTCATCGGGGACATCGCGAAGCCCTTTGTAGCCTGAACTGTTTATCGTTGCAATAATATCATCAATGGTGACATGGGGTTCGGTGATTACATAACCCTTTTCAGTGCCCAGGTTTATCGAGACGAATTTCACTCCATCCATCTTCCGGAGTGACCGGTCAACGATGCGCACGCACGAAGCGCAGGTCATCCCCTCTATGCCGAAGGTAAAACGGTTTTCATTGTTCTGTTCTGCTGACATGGTTGCGCCTCTACCCGATTTTTTTGAATTGCTCCATCACTTCACCGCTCTCCATGACCCTGGCGAAAGTTCCATTTAACGCGGCCATGAACGCGTTGTGTACATCTGAAGCCCTGATCGCGCTGCCGTTAATGAACAGGTCTCTGGTGGCGCAGCAGTCCGATGCAACAACGCATTCATATCCAAGGTCGAATGCCGCGCGTACAGTTGTATCAATGCACATGTGGGTCATCATACCGGCAAATACAAGTTTAGTGATATTATTCTCTTTAAGGTATTCATCGAGTCCCGTCCCCCTGAAACTGTTTGGGAAGGATTTCACAAATACTTTTTCATGGCTGAGGGGTTTCACGTTTTCATGTAACTCCGCACCAGGCGTTCCGGGGAGGAGGAATTTGGCGCCCGGCCTGACCGAGTTGTGCTGCACATGAACAACAGGCATGGTTGTTTTCCTGAAAAGTTCAATCATCTCCTTTGTCTTCATGCCTGCCTCCGGGCTCCCCTGTAGTTCCATTCTGCCGCC
>CAYTSF010000130.1:0-2290 GCA_964440335.1 uncultured Leptospirales bacterium | reverse complement strand
ATTTGTAGTTACATTATGAATAGTAAAATATTTGAAAATTATAGTAAATACTTAAATGTGGAGGATAATAGAATGTTCGGGGTTCCAATACTTGTAGTTATTCTCTGTTTGTGCCTGTTCGCGGTTTACCTGGCATTCAGGAGGAAGAACAACCGGTAGGGCCGGGATTATTCCCCGGACCTGCGGCCTGACCTTTTACGGTCAATCTCCTTGAGTATCTTTTTACGCATCCTTATGGACTGCGGCGTGATTTCAAGGAGTTCATCGTCAGCAATGTATTCAAGCGATTGCTCAAGGCTGAAGAGCCTTGGCGGAGTGAGGCGTACAGCATCGTCCGATCCGGCAGCACGCATATTGGTCAGCTGTTTTTTCTTGCAGGCATTGACTACCAGGTCACCCTCCCGGTTGTTCTCACCGATAATCATTCCTTCATAAATGTGAACGCCGGGTCCTATAAAGAGTTCACCGCGCTCCTGGAGATTGTCCAGGGCAAAGGCAACAGAAGATCCCTCCTCCATTGCAATGAGTACACCCTTGCCGCGCGAAGGAATGGTTCCCCTGTGCGGGCCGTATTCAAAGAATGTCTGGTTAAGGATGCCGGTACCGCGCGTTTCGGTGAGGAACTCGTTCCTGAAGCCGATAAGTCCCCGCGAGGGAACCTTGAACTCAAGCCTGGTATAGCCGTCGCCGCCCTGCCTCATATCTGTCATCTCACCCTTTCTCACACCGAGCTTCTCGATGACGACACCCACGAACTCGTCTGCAACATCGATCATTGCCAGTTCAATAGGTTCGCATTTAACGCCGTCTATCTCCTTTAAAATAACCTCTGGTTTTGATACCTGGAACTCGTAACCTTCGCGTCTCATGTTCTCGATGAGAATGGACATCTGAAGCTCGCCGCGGCCCTTGACAATGAACTCGTCGCCGCCGGGCGTGCGCTCAACATTGATGCTCACGTTGGACTGCACCTCACGCTGAAGCCTCTCCCACAGGTGTCGCGACGTGACGTACTTACCCTCTTTGCCCATGAATGGTGAATCGTTCTGCATGAATGTCATGGCGAGTGTCGGCTCGTCTATGCTGATTGCAGGGAGCGCCTCGGGAAATTCCTTATCAGCGACTGTCTCGCCTATGTCTATACCCTCGATGCCCGCAAGTGAAACAATGTCCCCAGCATAGGCCTTCTTTATTTCAGTACGCTTCATCCCCTCGTAGGAGAATATCTTTGATACTCTTGAAAGCACGTTTTCGCCGGAACGCTTTATGAGCATGACGGTGTCGCCGGTCGTGATCTGCCCGTTGTGGATGCGCCCGGTGCCTACGCGTCCTATGTAGTTGTCATAGTCTATTGCGGAAACCAGGAATTGCAGCGGCAGGCCCACCTCACCATCGGGTTCCTTTACATGGTTTATGATCGTTTCAAAGAGCGGTTTCAGGTCAGGGCTCTCATCCTCCACCTCGTATTTGGCAACTCCAAGCTTTGCAGCGGTATATACCACGGGAAAGTCCAGCTGCTGGTTGGTCGCGTTAAGTTCAACAAAAAGGTCAAAGATCAGGTCCAGCACTTCATGGGGCCTGCTGTTTGGCCTGTCTATTTTGTTTATTACAACTATGGGGCAGTGGCCCATCTCAAGGGATTTTTTGAGAACGTATTTGGTCTGGGGCATGGGGCCTTCAAAGGCATCGACAATGAGGAGTACGCTGTCAACCATCTTCATAATCCGCTGAACCTCGCCGCCGAAGTCCGCGTGGCCGGGAGTATCCACGATATTTATTTTGTAATCTTTATAGCTGATAGACGCGTTTTTCGAAAGAATGGTAATCCCTCGCTCCTTCTCAAGGTCGTTGGAGTCCATGACGCGCTCTTCGACATGCTGGTTGCTGCGGAATATACCGGTCTGCTTCAGCATACCGTCAACGAGAGTTGTCTTGCCATGGTCAACGTGCGCGATAATGGCGATGTTTCTGAGTTTCTTGTTCATTAATGCTTCCTGATTTTTATAGTTTAATTGAATAAAGATTTCGTTTCAACGCAATAGCAAAAAATGACCAGGGGACCAGTGGGGAAAATCGGTAACTGCACTGCCTCTTCTGCTGCTTAAAAGTCATTAATAACGACAGAATACAAAACCATGGAAAGGGCTGTTATGTACAAGCATTTTTTTAATAATTTTCAGGGCGCTCGCGGGGAGATGCACCGGGCCACGTCCAGGTATAACGCCTCCATCCATGCCGCGTAAAACGTTTGACATCAACATTCAAGTGTTCATATTTAACTTGTTGTTTT
>CAYTSF010000129.1:0-9149 GCA_964440335.1 uncultured Leptospirales bacterium | reverse complement strand
TCCCCGCTGCAGCCAGATTATTACAACCGAAAGTGCCAGGGAAAGTATTGTTACAATAAGCCCGGGCCTGAGAAATTCGAAGAAGGTTATCTTCACGTCCATCCTTTCCGCTGATTCTATAACTATAAGGTTCGCCATTGCGCCGATAATTGTCGCGTTTCCTGCAATGGTTGATGCTGCTGCAAGGCTGAGCCACACGATGTCTCCCGCATTGCCCTTCAGTATGGGTATCATGAACACGGTGTAGGGCACGTTGCTTATTACCTGCGAGAGCGCAAGGCTCAGGCCGTGGATGCCTGCTATTTCCGAAATGCCCGAACCCGCACTCCATGTGCCCATGAATGACTGGATAAGGCCTGTTTTATCTATGCCGCGCACCACAATAAAGAGCGACGCGAAGAAGAGTATGAGCACCCAGTCGACCTTCTGTATGATCACCGACGGCCTGATGCTGCCGAATATGAGTATGAGAGATGCCCCTGTAAGCGCGATAACCGGGATCGACAGCCCGATAAACCCGCTGATGAAAAAAAGAACAATGACCAGCATGAATATGGGTGCCGAAAACCTCATCGAATGGAAATCGTAATCATATGACCTTACAACAGGATGTATGCTTTTTCTGCCGCTGAATCTTTTGCTGTACATGAACTTCATGGTAAAATAGATCACAGCCATGCCTGCCGCTGTGACCGGCAGGAGGTGCAGCATGAATTTTGCGTATGGTATCCCTGAGTTTATGCCTATGAGCATGTTCTGCGGGTTGCCAGTAATTGTCATGGCGCTGCCTGTATTTGCAGAGAGTATCTCGGCGATGAGGTAGGGTTTGGGGTCTATGCGGCAGTCGCGGCAGATTGATATTACTACGGGCGTGTAGAGCAGCACAACTGCGTCATTTACCAGGAAGGCGCTGGATATGCCCGTGGTGAGTATGATTATGAGCAGCAGCCTGTTTTCGTTTTTTGCCGCAGTAATGGTCCTGTGCGCTATAAGTGTGAAGAATCCGTCCAGTTCAAGAACGGTTATTATTACCATCATGCCAATGAGCAGGGATATTGTGTTGAAGTCAACCGCCGCTATTGCCTCGTCGAATGAGAGGACGCCTGCAACAATCATTGCCACTGCCCCGAAGAATGCGGCAGATGGGCGGTCTATGTTTATCCACGGGAGCCTGGTGAAGATTATTCCGGTGTAGGTGGCTATGAAGATTATGACGGCTGCTGTGTTCATTCAATTAATTCAAATATTTCAGATCCGGCTGCTTTTTTATCAAATGTAATTGTTGATTCACATCCGGCTCCCTTTGCTATAAGCCCGATAAAGAGGTCTTCAAGTTCTATCTTCGATTTTTTTCCGGAGGCAACAAGCTCCTGAATGATATCCGGATTTTCAAATATCAGTATTTTCATCATCAGCATTGATTCAATCGCGTTGAGTATTTGATTACTTTCATATTCATATTCATAAACAGATTCCAGTACATACAGTGTTTCCAGTATTACGGGATCAGTTATGAAAAAAGAATGCCCGTCGTTTTCAGCCTTGAGAAAGAGGGTCTTTACTGCTTCAGCCTGTTTTTTATCATCATTTACAAGAAACCTTATGATTACATTTGTATCAAGGGATTTCATATATTATGTTTTTTTATCCTTTTTTTTATGGAATCATTGATCTGCTCTACAGTAAAAACCTTCTGGTTCTCCTTTGATAAAATGCCAAAAACCTCGGATACAGACCTGGAAACTGGTACGAGTATTACTTCCCCGTCTTTGATTTTAAAATCTATCTTATCACCTGTTTTCAGGTTCAGTTTGTTGCGCACTGTTTTGGGGATTGTGATCCGGCCTTTGCTTGTGATAACTGAATGGGGCATCTGGATTCCTCTATTTTCATGCTAAAGGTGAGGCATCTGGTGATCGCTGTCAAGGATAATCTGCCGGCATATGTTTTACAACAAATGTAAATATAATCTTGACGTCTATTGATACATGAACTATTATTTGGTAATTTTAAGGCAGAGGTCCCCTTTATGAGATTGCCCCTGAGAATATTGTTTTTAAGCCTGTTAATGGCGATCATTGCTTATTCCGGCTGCGGCGATGTTGCCGAGAGTGATTATTACAATTTCAAGGTGCAGTCCTCTAATGGTTCATTTTCAGGATACTATTCAGTTGACGGCGGCGACTTCAAGTATTTTTCAAGCGAGGCTGTTTCAGGAACAATTTACAACAAGTATGAACACGACCTCAACAGCCCTGATTCACTGCTTGTTTCTGTAACTGCTGATTCAGACAGTTCAACAGCCATATCAATTTATATTTACGAGAATTCAGGGCTTGTTGAAGATATTACTGTCACGCAATCTACGGATTCATCGGGTAATGCTCTGAAGATAACGGCTTCGCTCTCATACGAGTTTACCAGCGACGATTCCACTGATTCCACGTCAAAATAGTTCATTTTAAATCACAGCGGCAATAACATTCCCCCACAGGCGGGCCATGACTTATATCTCTTCTGTAAATTATGTCATATTCTCTTTTTTTTTAACCGGGATATGCCGATAATTTATTATGGCATGGCCGGGCAGCAGCCTTGATGAAAGGCATGCGCATGCTTTGCAGGCCTGGATGCTGTGGATGCGATTTTCCCGGATAAATGATTAAAAAAGCGGACCTGACAAGATGAATATAAAAAAACCACTTCTCCTGTTATACACTTTTATAATACTGGCTTCCCCTATGACCGCGGTCTTCCCTGCCGATGCCGACTTTGTGAAGTTCGAGTCTGCCAAAGAATTTTTTCATAAGGGGATGGTCTACTTTAATAACATGCAGTATATGGCAGCTGCGGATTTCTTCAGGCGCGCAGTGCAGGAGTACCCTGAGTATTACAGCGCGCGGGACTACCTTGCCCGTTCATACAAGCTCTGTGGTTTCAGCGAAAGCGCGCTCTCTGAACTTGCAAAAGTCCTGGACATTGAGCCTGACAATATTGCCACAAAGAACAGAATAGACAGCTTGAGGTTCAGGAGCTCACCCTACAACAGCGAGGGCGGGTCAACTTATGTTTTACAGGCTGAATACAATAAAAAGAAGATGAACCGTTTCGGGTTCCCTGACGCTACAGACATGACAGTGGATGATAACAGGAACCTCTACGTTGTTTCATTCTCAACAGCAAAACTGGTGAAGATCGATCCCAACGGCAACGGGAGCGATATTTTGCGCCCCGGTTTTTCAGGTTCATTCTACGGTGTTGATTACTTTAACAATACCCTGGCCCTGACAGATTTTAAAAAGGACAGGGTCTTCATCATAAACACTTCAGGCAAATTGCTCATGGAGTTCGGCGGATCAGGGAGCGGCGAGGGTATGTTTCACGGGCCTGAGGGGGTATGCTTTGATTCAAAGGGCTGCGTCTATGTCGTCGATGGGGGCAACTACAGGGTGCAGAAGTTTGACGCAAGCGGCAGGTTTATCCTTTCATTCGGAAAGAGGGGGGAGTACGAGGGGGAGTTTGAGAACCCCTCTGATGTTGCCTGCCTTGGGGACATGGTTTATGTTACAGATACGTCTAACCGCAAGATAGCGGTTTATGACCAGTATGGCAATTACGTCAGTGATCTGAAGATAGATGAGGTTGTCTCCCCCAGGGGGATAACGGTTAAGGAGAACAGGCTGGTGATTTCGGACCAGAAGAGCGGCATAATCTTTTTTAACCCGGTTACCGGCGAGAAATCGCTTTTCAATTCATGGCAGAACGAGGGCGCGACAGGTTCATGGCAGAACGAGGGGAGCTTTAACAGGGCGCATAACGCCTTTATTGATCAGGACGGTTTTTTCTATGCCCTTGATTCCCTGGCAAATACGATTTACGTTTTCTCTCCTGTTGAAAAGCAGTACACCAATTTTGAGATCGAGGTGACGAACGTCGATACTGCAAGTTTCCCGGTGGTTGCCTTCTATGTGAATGTGCGCGGCCGCGACGGAAAGCCGGTGTACGGGCTTTCGAAAGAGAATTTTAATATCACAGAGGATGGCTCCATCATAACGACCCTGCAGAGCGATTACCTGAAGAACCGCAGTTCCGGCGCGGCCTTTGTACTTGCCGTTGACAGGTCTGATTCCATGCGGCAGTACCATAAGGACCTGCCGTGGTTCGCGGACTTCATCCTTAAAAGCATGAGGAAGAACGACAGCATAGAAATCGTAAACTTTAACGACCAGGTGTGGACGGGGAGCGGGTTCGACTGGAGCCGCCGCAGGACAATTGCAGCGCTTTCAAAAGAGGAATACGGCAGCGGAAGGAAAACAGGCATGGCCCTCTTCCAGGCCATATCTGACGTCTCCTCCAGGCTCGACAGGAGGGGCGTAGTCCTTGTTACTGACGGTGCTGTTGACCGGGACTCCTTCGTGCAGTACACCCCTGATATCATCATAGACTATGCCAGGGAGCATTACATCCCTGTTTACATAATCTCACTCAGGGCGCCTGACCCTGAACTTGCGCGCATAGCGGCATCAACCGGCGGCAGGGTCATACTGCCCGGCGAGATAGACAGTCTGCGCAGGATATACGACGATGTAAAAAAATCATACGAATACAGGTACATTCTGGTGTACAACACCTTCAAGCTCCCGTCATTCAAGGGCTGGTGGGCTGACGTTAAGCTCGAGGTGAACTATAAGGGCCAGACCGGCGTGGAGTGGGGAGGTTACTTTGTACCATAATAATGATGTGATGTTCAGGTCCAGGCTCGCAATGGTCGAGAGGCTTCAGCACAAGGGGATATCGTCCGGCTCTGTGCTCGATGCCATGCTTACCGTGCCCAGGCACCTTTTCGTTTCAGACGCCCTCTGCTACAGGGCATACGACGATACCTCGCTGCCCATAGGCTTCGGCCAGACCATATCTACTCCATCGGTTGTGGCATCAATGGTCCAGTCACTGAAGCTCACAGGAGATGAGCGCGTGCTGGAGATCGGTTCAGGTTCCGGCTACCAGGCTGCAGTGCTGGCTGAGCTTGCGGGGGGCGTTACTGCCATGGAGCGGATCCCCGAACTGGCAGAGAGGTCAAAAAAAGTCCTTTCGGGCCTGGGGTATATGGTACGGGTAGTGACAAGCGACGACTTTAATGAAATAGAGAGCCTCTTTGACAGGATAATCGTTGCTGCGGGTGTGAGCGTAATGCCATATGACCTTCTTGATAAGCTTGAGCCGGGCGGTGTGCTTGTGATACCGGTTAACGAGAGCGGGCGCGGGCACAGGATAAAGCGCTTTGTCCGCAAAAAGGATAACGATTATTTTGAAGAGGTCATAGGGATGGCAACCTTTGTCCCCTATATCACCGGTGAGCGTGCCATCTGATCAGTCAGCCAGTATAATATCAGCCAGCCAGTCGATGGCCTTAACCTTCTGCTTGTCTCCGCCTGCCTCGTTGCCGTCATCAGGGTAAACCTCGATGACCTTTTCGCACCTGACCCTGTTGAAAAGGCCAAGGACGCATTCCGGCGGAGCTATGGTGTCATTGAGCCCGGTGACGAACATGACGGGGCATTCAAGGCTGTCCGAGAAATTTATTATATCGAAGTATGAGAGGTTCTTCTTTATCTGCTGCTTCTTTGCCTTCTGTATGTTGATGATGTCGTTTATCTCGCGCGCGGCATCGCTCTGGGAGATGTTCTGGCTCAGGGGCAGGTTGCAGAAAAGCGGGGAGTCCAGAACAATGGCGCTTACCCTGTTTGAACTTACAGCCGCGAAGAAACCTGCTGCCGCGCCAAATCCCTTGCCCGATATACCTATCCTGCTGCAGTCAATGAACTTTATGAGCCTGAGAAAGTCTATAGACCTGTATATGTCCAGGTAGACTGAACGGGCGTAGTATGTTTCAAGGTCTATGATGTTTTCAACCATGTAACCCAGATGTCGCTGCTCCTCCGGGAGCCTGTTCTCCACGACCTCGTGTCCGCGTATAACAAGGAACAGGTGACCGACATTTTCATTCAGGTGCCTCACCATGCTCTTGTCTATAAAGCTGTTGTAGTCATGGATGTGTATAATGACCCTGACCTTATCTTTTTTCTTGGGCACGTAGAGCAGTCCGCGTATCCTTGTTTTGAGGAAACCGTTGTATGAGACGTCGAAGACGCGGAACCTGGCTGTAGTCTTTTTGCTGCTTTCATGAACCTCGGGTTCAATGGATATCTTGCGGATCTCGGCAAGGGACTTTTCCCAGAATCTGTCAAAATCGGGCTCCGCATCTGTCTTGGGCAGGTTCATGAAGTAATGGTCAAAGGATCGTATGGCCATTTATGCACCCCCTGCAAGCCTGTGCAGGTAATAGTAGTTCAGGTTGAAGAAGAAGTATATGATGGCAATGAGTATTGCTGACAGTGCGAGTATAAACAGGAAAAGCCCCATGTGGTAGAGCGGTTTTTTAATCAGGTAGAGTATTATGTAGGCGGTATTGTGGCTGTTCCTCCTGAGTGACCTCACTGTGGAAACAAGCCCCATGATCAGAAACGCTGCTACTATGAAGGCGAAGAGAAGTTTTATCATAAAGTTGAATTTGGGGACGTCATTAATCGCGAACATGGTCAGCGGGAAAATGATAAGGTCCATGAGCGCTACGCTTAAAAGCGCGGCAAGTACTGTGAAAATGGATATTGTCCTGAGCTCTTTGGCCCTGCTGCCGAAACTCTTTGAGTCCAGTTTACTCTTCGCGCTGTTCTTCTGTTCCATTCTTGTCTTCTTCGGTTCCTTTCGTGTCTTCTTTTTCTTCTTTTTCTTCTTCTTTGCTCTTTTCGATTATGCCCTTTTCTTCAAGTGCCTTTCTGGCTGCTTTGCGTACCCTTGCACTTGGATCATTTTCCATTTTATATTTTAATATGTCAATAGTTCTTTCGTCGTTAAATTCTTTTATAAGGCTGATGGCCTTGAGCCGTACAGCAGCGTTATCGCTCCTCAGGGAGTCTATTAGCAACGGGATCGCGTCCTTGTCCCCCATTTCAGCAAGGGCCGCAACTGAGTGTATGTAAAGGTCATAGTATTTTTTCTTTTTATTAAAGGGGTAGGAGTCTATCTCTTTGATGATTTCCTTGATATCTCCGGCCGCTTCGGTGATTTTCAGCTTTGCCAGGGATTTTACAGCGTATGAACGCATGAGTATCTCCTGGTCCTCATCCTTGTATATCTCCAGCAGAAAATCCTTCTGCTCTTTTGACCCGTTTTTACCAATGAAAAGTAAAAGCTTCTCCCTGGCCATTTTTGAATTTTTCGTGTCCTTAATTACTTCAATGGCAAAAGGTACCAGCTCCGGTGCGCCAAGTTCGTCAAGGGCGGTGATAATCGCATCTGTAAGGTTGGAGTCCTTTGTCATGTCCTGTTTTTTCAGGATCTCTATCAGCTTTGTTTTTGCATCAGCGATTTTGAGCCTGCCGATGGCATAGCATGCGGCGATTTTCAGATCCTCAGATTCGTCATCCAGTACTTTTATGAGCGCAGGGCCGGCTTCCACAACCTTCAGGTCGCCCAGGACTGTTATGGCGGTTTTTCTCACCTCCATGTCCGCATCTTTCTCGACGATTTCTATGGCCTTTTTGAGCAGTCGTTTCTGTGATTCCGGATCTTTTATGCTTTTTATTGAATTCAAGGCCGACCTGCGGTCTTTCTGGATGCCGAAATTCAGGGTGTTTTCGAGCTTCTCAACTTTTTTCTTCTCATCAGCCTCCTCTTTGGCCTTTTTTTCCTGCTTTGCTTTTTCTTCAGCTTTAGCCTTCTCTTCGGCTTTTGTCTTTTCGTCTTTTGAAAGATCGGTTTTCTGTTTGTCGTCGGTCTTCGTGTCCTGTTTCTTCTCGTCTTTTTTTGTATCGCCGGACTTTGTGTCTGTGGATTTATCTTTTACAGTTTTGTCGGAGGGGGCTTTCTCTTCTGTTTTTTTATCGGCGGCCTTTTTGTCATCTACGGTTTTTCCCTGGGAGTAGGCCCCTGACGCGGCAAGTATCATCAAGGCTGCTGCTGTACATGAAACCAGTTGTTTTGTAATCTCTCGCATAAACTCCCCCCGGCCGGGTGTTTCCCGGCACTTTAACTGCATTTAAATGCTGCTGGTAATATTATCGGTTGAAATTGCGCTCCTGTGAGCAGAATTTGCATTACTGCCAGCGGGGCCTTCCCCTCAACTGCCACCTGGCAACGAAGAATATGGCCGCATCTACAAGTATGCCTGCGACAGTGAATACCGGGAGCAGGATTGATGTATGCTGCGCCTGCTGCCTGATGTGTTCAGGGAGTATTTTTAAAAGGGGGATGATAAAAGTGGAGGGGATGGCGAATGAGAGCGCCCCGAGCATCCCTCCGGTGAAGTTGATCCACCAGAAGAAGGTGTGTTCATTTTCCGGGGATTTTATCTTAAACACGATAGATATGAGGTTCAATATAAAAAGTATGCCGCCGATAACGAGCAGAATCCAGCCCAGGACCTTGAAAACAAGGATGATCATAGCAAGGTCGTCGGTGAAGGATACGTCCCTGGGGTTGTCCCTTGTGTAGATAATATCGACTTCTGAGCCGGTAGCGCGCCTGAAATTTGAAGAGCTGCTGCTCTCTGCGGTAATGAGCTTACCCTCCGCTGTTGTAAACTGAACAGTTGTGTAATACATGCCGTTTTTTTCGCTGACAGAAACCACCCTGGCTTTTGCATTCACTGAGTCTGTTTCAGAATATTTAATAAGCCCTGGAATGATGAAGATAAACGCGATACCCGCAAGGGTGAAAATCGTTGCCACGGTCCAGAACTTGAATTTACGCCATGTTGTGGCAGGATAGGGAATGTGAACTTTCATTTTTAACCACCACTCTTTTTAAAAATCTGCCGCAGGGGCACAAAACCACGAAGCCGGTAATTTATACAAGGCGCGCGTGAAATTACAACTTAATTTTAATGTTCCTTGAGCATAAATATTTTCATCTTACCTTCAGTACCCGCTATTACTGAGCTTAAATCCGCTCTTTATTTTTCACCAGTCCCGCTATGACAGCGCATTCCAGGCCGAAGGGGAGGTATCCTGCATAACCGGGCAGCGGCATCTCGAATATCTTCATGCCCTGGACATAGGGTATGCTGTAATACCATTTTGCCATGCTGT
>CAYTSF010000128.1:0-9211 GCA_964440335.1 uncultured Leptospirales bacterium | reverse complement strand
GCAGGGGGAATGGTCCCCCTGCCTCAGTGGTTTTATGGATTCTTAAAAATCAGGGATTCTGCTGATAGACATCAGCAAGGCTGTAAACCTCACGGTTCAGGACTTTTTCGAATTCGGCCATGTCCGGTACAGGTTTTTTTATCATCTTCATGATCTTTTCAGACTGCTGGTCAGTATTGGAAGGCTTGCCGTACAGTTTGAGTGCGAAAGCCGAGAAATCGCGCACAAAGAGGTCGAACATCTGGTTCATCACATCATCGCTGATCCCCTCAATTTTCGCGCTTTCGATTATGAGCTGGCCGTATGCCACCATTGTGAAAAGCTCGCCCACCGCGAGAAGATAGTCAAAGTCCATCATCTGCTTTGAAAGGTCCTGGCCTGAAACAAGGAGGTACTCCCTGTACGCCTGTATCTGTTCAATGTAAACAGCGACATTGGGCAGGTGCGCAAGGCTGTTGTACACCGGGTTGTAATCATGGAACCTGGTTTTGGCGTAGGCCTTTGTGGGGCCCTGGCAGAACATGAAATCATCGTTCCTGTTGTCTGTTATACGGCCTGTTTCTCCGAACTTCCCGGACATGAACATGTAGCCGGGTATGAGCTTGGCAATAAGCGCCATGTTCACGTGCCTTGTACCCTCGAGCTTGGGGAATCCCCTGAGCTCTGTCACGGCCTGTTCAAAGTACATGTCCTTCTCAAAGCCCTTTGCGGCTATGATGTCCCACAGGAGTTCATGGACCTCCTCGCCCTGTATTGCCACTTTCATTTTCATGATCGGGTTAAAGAGCAGGTACCTCTTATCATCCGCGTTCGCGACGCGCATGTAGTCAGTGGCCCGCAGGCCGAAAAGCTTCATGCCCATGATCCTGAGCCAGGCGTCCATGAAGAGCCTCTTCACATGGGGAAACTCCGTGACCTTCTTACCGTACAGATCCCTGTGCGCCGCGTGGTTTATGGATTCATAGAATGAATGTGTTACAATACCTGTTGAGCCTGAACCTATGTTGAACTTGCAGATATTTATGGTGTTCAGCATGTCGTCCCATGCCTTTGATCCCCGCGAAAGGATATCTGCCTCTGTTATCGGGTAATCATGGAGCGCGAATTCCGCAACGTACTGCTGGTTTATGCACACGACGTTCTTCACGCACTCGTAGTTCGGGTGTGCCGAGTCAACCATGAAGAATACATATTCATCCGTATCGGCAAATTTAGCGAACACGGTAACTGTTGAAGCGACGTTCCCGTTTCCTATGTAGTACTTGCTGCCGTTGGCCAGGTAGGTTCCGTCCCCTTTAGGGTAAAGCTTCATCTCCGAGGAGTATATGTCAGCCCCGTGCTCCTTTTCCGAAAGTCCGAATGCGCAGAAGGCGTTCTCCTTCAGTTTCGCGGCAGCCTTATGTTTTGCCTCTTCATTGTCGCCCAGGAGAACAGGGTCCAGGCCCAGGGTCGATACATGGTACACGTACCAGTAGGCGGCTCCGTAGAATCCGCAAATCTCTGAAAACTCATACATGCGGTAGGTGCTGTAGTACTGGTCAGGGTCTGAACCGTATCCCCTTGGAAGGAACAGGGTCTCGAAGATTCCCTCTTCGGTCACGAATTTCTGGAAATCCTCGCAGAACCTGTTCGTATGGTAATCCTCTTTCTGTTTCGCGAGCCCCTTGTTTTCGAACCACTCAATTGTTTTGAGCATTATCTCCCTTGATCTTGCGTCGGGATAATTTCTCTCTTTATATTTTTTCGGGTTAAGCAGTATACTCATTTTGTTCCTCTTTATCTTTTATATCTTTCCAGGTTCCCGCGGGCACTGGTTCGCCGGCGGGAACGTTTCAGGGGATTCTACCCCCTTTGCCTGTTTCAGGATCAGTTGATCTTATTGGACTTCCTCCAGATGTTCATCTTCTGCGCGTCCTTAACCAGTTCATCCCTGAAGTCCGGGTGCGCCAGGTTTATGATGGCCTCGGTCCTGTTCCACAGGCTCAGCGCCTTGATATTCACAGCGCCGTATTCAGTGGCTATGGTGCTCACCACAGACCTTGGTATAGTAACAACAGATCCGGGTGTAAGCGTTGCTTTTATCTTGGAATGGAGTTTACCCTCCTTGTCTTTGTAGGTCGACGGCAGGCAGAGTACCGCGGTCCCCCCCTTTGACTGGTAGCAGCCCCATGTGAAGCTGAGCGCCCCGCCCACGCCTGAATACTGCACAGGCCCCATGCTCTCTGACACGCACTGTCCCACAAGGTCCATCTCGAGCGTGGAATTTATGGCGAACATGTTGTCCTCTGCCGCAAGGTTCGAGTACTCAGTAACATAGTCCCCGTTATTGGATGCCATGAGCGGGTTATTGCTCATGAACTCCAGTGTCTCCTTTGTGCACAGGCTGAACGTGAATACGCTTTTCCCTATATCGCGTTTCTTCTTCATGTTGGTGATCTTTCCCGCCATGTACATGTCGTAGAAGGCGTCGCAGAACATCTCGCTGTTTACTCCCAGGTCTTTGAGGTCGGATTTGGCTATCATCTTTCCTATGGCATTGGGTATTCCGCCTATACCAAGCTGGAGGCACGCGCCGTCTTTTATCATTGGAATGATGTGTTCAGCTATCTTTATGTCCTCATCCGTGGGATCAATATGCGGCACACAGAACATCTCCGGGTTGGGCCCTTCAATGACATAGTCTATTTCGTCAATGTTAAGCGACTCTTCCGCGCCGCCGTGTATCACGGGAAAATTACTGTTAACCTCGACTATCTTTATCGTGGTGTTGAGCATGTCCCGCCTTACATGGGCGTTGGATATGCCGAAATTGAAATTCCCGAAGGCGTCCATGGATGATGCCTGGATTATTGTCACGTCCCTCCTGAGTGAATCATCCCACAGCGGTTCGGTCCTTACCCTTACAGTGTCCTGGAACATTACGGGTATGAATGAAATAACACCTTTTGACGCTATGAGCCTTTCTATGGGGCCGTACCATGAAGTGTGGTAGCCGAAATCCCCCTTTTCGCTGTTCTCTGCCATCTTCACAAGGACCTGCGGTACGGGCAGAATTGTTCCTATAATGGTAACATCGAGCTTAGTAAGCTCCCCTGCGGCAATCCTGCCAGCAAGCGCGATATCAAAACCAACAGGCTTGGTGTGAAAACTGCCGTATGAGAGTTTATCGCCGTTCTTCACAAGCTGTGCCGCCTTTTCAGCGGTGATCAGTTTGCTCCTGTACCTGGACAGAAGATTGGAAGTCTGGTAGTTCATGTAATTTCCTCCACTTAAAAAATGTGTTATCTGTTTATCTGCGCAGATTATACCCGGTGTTTATACGAATTGTCTCGTTAAGATATATTCTGTCTGAAAAAAATGGTATACAAAATATATAATGTCTTATAACAGATTGAAGATCGGGGATCGGGAAATGATTATATCAGCAGGGCCGCGTCCGGGTAAAACAGCGGCAATTTGTATCCGGGTAAAATGATGACACTTCTTGAAATGTTCTATCTGCAGTATATTTATTTCGGCCCGTTTTTTGTCATTGTGCTGGCCGTATCCAAGTTCATATCAAAGGAGAGGCTCAGGATAAACTATTTCTATTCACTGTCATACCTGTTCATGGGCCTTGCCATGTTCCAGATAGTATCATACTCCGCGAAGTCATATCCATACTACTGGTACGTTTCATATTTCATGATACCGGTTTCAATGACATCACCGCTGCTGCTCTACCTGCGCTTCCGCTTCCTCATACAGGGAAAACCGATGCGCATCCCGCTGCCGGCGGTGATATACCTGGCCGCGATCCCTCTCCTGATCCTCTACGGCGCGGCAGCCGGTTATAAAAACGATTTCACCAGGGGGAACATTGAGCTCCGGCCCCTGCTCGATCCTTCTTTCATGGCGCTCCCGCTCTTCTACAAGTGCGTGCACCTGGTAAACTTTACAGGCAAGATAATACTTGGTTCGGGACTGCTCCTGCTGCTCTTCAGGGCAAAATTTCTCTGGGAGCGCCGGAACACCGGCCGGATGATGCTCGCAAGGATTTCGTACCTCTTCACCATACTCATGTTCTCAACTGCCGTTATGATGATAATCGGGGACATAGTAAGCTTTGAATTCAGCAAGGCGGCAATAGCCATGGTGAACACGGTGACGCTGGGAGTATTCTTCGCCTCGCAGTACGACCCCACATACTACGCCATATTCAAGCATGTTAAAAAAAAGAAGAAATACGAGACATCGAAGATACGCGGTATTGATCCGGAATCAATCATAGAGAAACTCAACATTGTCATGGCAGGGGAGGAGCTTTACAAGGAGGAGGACATCACCATCCGGAAGGTGGCCGACATGATGGACATCAATCACCAGCAGCTTTCGGAAATAATAAACAGCAGCCTTCATAAAAGCTTCAGTACTTATATCAATGACTTTAAAATTGCAGAGGCCAAAAAACTGCTGTCTCAGAATACTGAATACCCCATAACACGCATTGCGCTCATGTCGGGATTCAACTCGGCGCGCACATTCAACAGGGTCTTCCTTAAAAGCACGGGCGTTACGCCCATGGACTACAGGAAGCATCTGAACATAAAATAATGCACCCGGAGCAGCCGTAAATGATAATTCTTGCGCCGATACAGGGAATAACAGACATGGTATTCAGGAACGTGTTCCCGAAACACTTCGGAGGCGTTGACCTGGCCATGGCACCCTTCATCTCCACATCGAAAAGAAAAAAGGTGGAAACCGTAATACTGCGGGAACTTGACCCCGCATTAAATACGGGCATACCTGTAATACCCCAGGTGCTGAGCAATGACCCGGAGGACTTTATCCCGCTGGCGGACCGGCTGTATGACATGGGATACGGAACAGTGAACTGGAACCTTGGCTGTCCCTTCCCCGTAGTGGTGAACAAGACCAAGGGTTCAGGCATGCTCTGTTATCCTGTTAAAATAGAACAGTTCCTTGAAAAAACGATTCCCGCGATAAAGTCAAAGCTATCCATAAAACTGCGGCTGGGGCTTGTGTACCCCGACGAGATACTGTCGCTTATACCGATCTTCAACCGCTACCCCCTTGAGGAGATAATAATACATCCAAGGACCGGCAGGCAGATGTACAATGGCGATGTCGACCTTGACATGTTCGGAAGGTGCCTTGAGATGTCGCGCCACAGGGTGGTCTATAACGGCGATATTACATCCCGTGAAAAATATATGAAGATAAGGGACCGTTTCCCTTCAGTGGACAGGTGGATGATAGGACGCGGGCTCATAAGCAGCCCGTTCCTGGCCGAAGAGATCGTTACCGGCAAAACCGGCCCGCGCAATGAACAGCTGCAAAAACTGAGGCAGTTCCACGATGAGCTCTTTTCCGCCTACTCTGAGAAGATGTCCGGCCCGTCACACATAACAGATAAAATGAAAGGTATATGGGCATACCTGGGCGATTCTTTCGAGCATCCGGAAAAGGTGAAGAAAAAGACAGGCAAGGCGCAGAACGTAAACCATTACCTTGATGTCGTGAATGACATTTTCAGCGGCCCCGCGGCGCCGGGCCATGTCACTCCTGGTAATAGACCTTTAGAACCTTGAGTCTGTCCGTCCCGCAATCAAACGTGTAATCCTTTATGCCTGGCTCCCCATTGTCCTCTGATGGAAAGCACTGCGTCAGTGAATAATTTCCGCAGTTCCCGGTTTTCTCCCGGCATGAAGTACCCGGATCCGGCTGCAGCTGCAATGTCCCGTCCGCAGTTCCCAGGAATATGCGCATGGAATATTCACCGTAGAATAATGTCACATCGGGAAATTTATCGCCGTTCAGGTAAAAAAGTTTCATACTGTATCCTGTCACAGAACCAGGCACACCGCCATATGCATACCGGGACTCACTCCACTTCCCGTCCTTCCATGTCCATAGATAACACTCCTCCATGCCTGCGGGATCGCCGATGGAATGCTCCCTGCCCCAGACCGCGATCACTGCGAAATTCCCGGCAACAGAAATAATCTTTATGTCTTTCTCCCCGCGTGCGGTGAACTTTTTTATGATATCGTCACCAAGTTCCTTCTCATTCTGTACATCAGCGTATTTTTTATTGTACCAGTCAGCAGCCGCCTTTTTCAGTGGAAGGACATCAAAGGGGCTCAGGTCAGCTCCGAACACCCAGCCTGTCTGGTTGCCGTAACCGATTCTTGACCATCTGCCCCACTGGTCCTTCAGGAACAGATCATCACCCTGTTCACCCAGCAGCTGCACCTTTTCACCGAAATTTATACGCGCCATAAGTGTTCCGGCCGAATCGGGTTTGTCCTTCATCTCAACGCCTTTAATACTGTTCACGTACCTGTACTGGTCCCTGTAGTCGCCCGGGCCTGATTCCTCCCCTTTTTTGCATCCGGGCAGCATTACAAGCGCGGTAATAATAAAAGTGATCATGAATCCTGCGTATATTTTTATTCCGGTGCATGGCATAGGCTGCCTCCATCCTGTATAATAATTTTATAAGCATCCAGTATTCTATATAATATACACATATTTTCTTGATAATCACCAGGAATTTATTATTATATTTATGAAAATAAACACTTACTATACAGGAGAGCACCGATGAAAAAATTACTTATTGTAATGGCATCAGTATGCGGAATATTTGTCTGCCTGTTCGCCCAGAACGTGAACGATTATGACAAGGGCTACATTGCAAGCATCAAGAACAACAAGTGCATGAAAGTTACCGATTACCCCGGCAAGGACGTGAAGCCGTCCACACTTCTTAAAGACCCGGGCTGCGGGATCATCACCCAGGACGACACGATCAAAACGCTGATCATAGTGTGCACAGACAGCAAGACAAAGAAGAGCATAATGTATTCATACGCCATGACGCTTGACACATGTAAAGAGTCGCTGGAAGTTGCGAAGAAAAGGGGCTACTGACAGTTCACCCCTCCCTGCCTCCCCCGTCAGGGGGGAGGCAATATACAGCCTGCTACAGCAGACCGTACTTTTTAGCCTCGAATGTAAGCTGGTCCCTGAAGTCCGGGTGCGCAATCGCTATGAGCGACCTGACGCGTTCCTTCACCGTCCGCAGACGCATGTTGGCCACGCCGTATTCGGTGATAATATACTCTGTGAGCGTCCTCGGCGTAGTGACTATTGTCCCAGCAGGGAAAACAGACATTATCCTGCTGTTCATCTTCCCGTCCTTGTCAGTATACGTGGAGTTAAGCGACAGGATGCTTTTGCCGCCTTTTGACTTCTTGGCGCCCAGGATAAAGTCAAGCTGACCGCCGGTTGCGCTGTACTGTTTAAAGCCGATTGACTCGGAAGCGGCCTGGCCCGTAAGGTCAACCATGAGCGTGTTATTAATGGACACGAGGTTGTCGTTAAGACCTATAATGTCCGGGTTGTTCACCCAGCCCACCTCTTTAAAATAGAATTTATCGTTGTTATGTATCTCGTCGTAGAACTTCCTTGTGCCTACCGCGAATGCGCTCACCACCTTTCCGGGCATGAAATTCTTGCGCGAACCGTTTATTACCCCCTCCTTCACAAGTTCAGCAACAGAGGGCGTTACGACCTCGGCGTGCATGCCCAGGTCTTTTTTCTCATGGAGCAGGTAGCCGACCGCATTGGCCAGCCCGCCGAGTCCTATCTGTATACACGAACCGTCGGGCACAAGCTCCGAGATATATTCCGCGATTTTCCTCTCCTCGTCCATGATGGGGATATCGGGAAGTTCGAACATGGGGAAATCATTTTCGATTATATAGTCAACGTCCGATACATGGATCTTGAAGTCATCGCTGTTGAGCCTTGGCGCGTTTCGGTTGACCTCGACGACTATCGTGTCGGCCGGTTTGACGCACTCCTCGTTAGGGAGGAAAGAACCGAAACAGGACCTGTTCATGTAGCCGTTCTCGTCGGGCGGCGTAGCTACAAATGCAACGCGCCTGCACGCCGCGTATTCAGCCGCCCTTGGAATATCGCTCAGGTGCATGGGCTTGTACTGGGCCACGCCCCAGTCCATGCATATCCTCTCCATGGGCCCGACGAACATGGTTTCGATCTGGAACCTCTCTTTATGTTCGGCCTTCATGTAGTCAAAGAGCCCCATGGCGTAACCCTGTGAAATGGTGATGCCTGTGAGCTCCTGTGCCCGTTTACCCACGGCTGTTGCGAACGCGGGCGGTATGCCTGTGCCTCCTCCGAAGAATATGCTCTCTCCCGGCTGAACTACCTTTGCGGCCTCCTCAGCTGTTGTAAGCTTTGCCGCATACTCCTCCTGCCATGTATTATAATGCTGCTTTCTTCTCTCCCTGATAAGCGCCATTCCAGACATGATGTCCTCCCCGTTATATTGTTATTTGATGAATATCCCGTACCTGCCGGCCGATGTTCAGGCCAGCGGTACAGTGTTTAGCATAACGGTTTTATGCTTTCACAGCAATTGTCATTATCCTGAAATTGATGTACGAAGATATGTATTTTCAGATGGTACTGATGTAACGGCATGTGTGGTGAAATACATGACAATACTACATGGGTCTGAAAAGCCCCATGTAGTATTATATTATTTACTCTATGGCGCAGCAGTCATCACAGCAGGCCCTGCATTTTTCCACGTAATTATCCTCGTCGTATACCCAGCCCGCATTATACACGGGCCCGATCTCCGCAACGCAGGTGTCAGTGTACTTTTTGCCGGGATAAACGCTGATAATCTTCAGCTTGATGCCTGTGACGCACCTGGGCTTACCCTGGCCGAAATCAACCAGCTTCACAGGCTGCTCATCGTAATCCGGGTCAACGCTCCACCTGCATTTGTAATTGCTCTCCTGGTCAGAGCTGAAATCCCTGAGACAGCCGTTCTCTCCAAGCTTACCCTTCTTCACCATTGTTGTGCCGTCTTTGAAAGTAACTGTTACCTCGTAATCCCTGATCCTGTTGTTGGCGTAATAGAGCGATTTGTTCGCGCCGTACCCGTTGATAATATATACGGCATCAGTGTAGTAAGGTTTGAACTTAGCCTCGATATAAGCGTCTTTCTCCTTATCGTCCTTTCCCCTGCACCATGCTGTTTCAGGTTTGTGGTCAAAGGCCATGGCAGCGGAATAGAAATCAGCCGGTTTTCCCTTTTCCGAAAGATACGATGAAGCATTTGTATCCTGCAGGTTAAAAGTGCCCAGCCCCATGTCCATGACAGAGA
>CAYTSF010000127.1:4714-9338 GCA_964440335.1 uncultured Leptospirales bacterium | reverse complement strand
GCTATATCACCTGTATATCTTCTCACCCGGCTCCAGGTCGCCGAAGAGCTTTATGAAAACCGTATTGTAAAGGGATTTTACCACAAGGTTGCTGAATGTCCACCTGGCGCTGAAGGCCTGCTGCGGGCAACCGTTGAGACAATGGTAGCAGCGGATACATCCGTGCCCGATGACCGGATACTCCTGCATCGTAATATTGCCTGCCGGACATTCCCTCACACACCACCCGCACCCGTTACATCTCCCTGCCATGACTACCGGTTTTGGCAGTGTTAAGCGCAAAAAACCAGGCCTGTTTAACAACGCAACATAATCGTAAAATCCGCCCCTGATCTTTAAAATATCATCCCTGCTGCCTGGTGCAAATCCCGGCCGGCCCGCAGATACATGTTCCGCCATAGCATCAGCAAACTTTCGCACCCTGGCCAGGTCATCATCATCTGGACGGCCGGCCATCCTTCCCACGAGGCATGGTGCCGGGAAAAAACATTCCGAGTGAACCAGTATGCCGCCAGCCACATCAGCCCCTTTCTTCTGCAATGCGCTCCCCAGGTCATACATGGTCCGGCCAGGCGCTGCACCGGAAGTAACAAAGACAAATGCCCGCCTGCCCTTCAGCGAAGGCAGAGACTTCAGGAAAGCCTTAACCGGAACCGGCGCCTGGCTTGTAAAGCATGGCGAACCGAAACCCAGCAGGTCACATTCTGTTGCGTCATCCGGGGTCGCCTCCTTCATGGGGAGAACCCTGACACTATGCCCTGCTGCAAGAAACCTGCCCGACATCGCATCAGCCACCTTCCGGGTGTTGCCTGTCTGTGAAAAAAAGATAATCGTAATCTTCATTCATGCCTCCTTTTACTGATGCGTCATGCTAAAGTGCAGGCCGGTAATTTTATCAATAACAGCAGGTATGCGAAGCCCAGACCGGTTTTCCGGATGATGTATAGACAACCAGGTTACCGTCGTCCTGAACCGCAAAGTATGCGCCGGACGCATCCAGCGTGTTTGTTGCCCATACCGGCCTGCCTTTTGTATCATATAACACGAAGTTTCCGTCGCGCTGCATTATGGCCTGTGCAGTACCGGCACCCGCTGTATTCGTTGCCCAGAGCGGGTTCTTCCCCATGTACAGCACAAGGTTTCCGTCATTCTGCATCTTCAGGATGAACCTCCTGTCGCATGAACTGTATTCCTCTCCCGCCCGAAGCCCCTCATCGCCGTGCATTATGCCGCATACAGCAGAGGGGAACCTGATCACTTCGAGTATGGCGGGATGCGCAGACTCCCTGTTTTTAGTGCTGGAATAAAAAACCGCCCCGGCAGCAACCGCAATTGCTGCTGTTACGGAACAGATAACCATGATGTATTTTTTTGATCCCTGCGCCACCGGCTGCTGCGGTATAACATTTTTTTTAACACGGCCTTTTCTGTTTTCCTGTCTTGACCCGCAGTACGGGCAGGTAAAGTAATCAGACTCAACATCCTGTACAGGTCCGCCGCATGATTTACACCGTATTGATGCCATAATTCATCCCCGCCTTTTATACCCATAATAAATTGGTATTCCACAGTTGCATTATCTCCGCCCGCCTATGGCGGGCGGAGAACATATAATCAGGTGTAATATAAACCGGGCATCATGCAATGTCATGAAAAAATACAGCTTCGTCCGTGGCATACCGGCTTCAGTGCTCCTTACCGGCCCTGCCGATTTTTATAATGCTTTGTGTTTATTGCTTCCGATAATATAAGCGTGAGATGAATCCTCTCCGCGCCGGGTGTCATGAACAGATGGCCGCGCATAATCTTTTTTACAGCAGATGGTACCCCTATGTTAGAACCGGTTTTCGGAAAAAGAAAAGCAGTCTTCATCGCAGAGATTGGACTTAACCACAACGGCAGACCGGCCGAGGCCGGTGAAATGATAGCACGTGCCGCAGAGTCAGGAGCAGATGCCGTGAAGTTTCAGACATACCTGCCTGAACTCATGAACTCGCAATATACAAAGTCCCTCATGGAAAAGGGTGACGAGTCATTCACCGACAGCGGTGTCATTGACTTTTTGGCGCAGTTTACCCTGCGCGAAGAGGAGTACATGAAGCTTAAAGAGAGGGCCGCGTCCTGCGGCGTGGAGTTCTTCTCTGCGGCTTTTGACGCTCCCTCGGTTGAGCTGCTTGAGCGGCTGGGCGTACGGCTATACAAGGTCGCCTCTTCTGAAGTGACCAACACCCCTCTCCTTGAAAAAATCGCAGCTGCGGCAAAACCGGTGATAATGTCAACGGGGATGGCGACCGCTGATGACATAGAATGCGCACTGGCCACGCTGAAATCGGGCGGCTGCCCTGAGGTTTGCCTGCTGCACTGCGTTTCGCTCTATCCCATGCAAAACAGCGAGGCAAACCTGCTGCGCATAGTAAGCCTGCGCGAAAGGTTCGGGCTGCACACAGGCCTTTCTGACCACAGCACGGGCCGCGAAACTGTTACAGCAGCCGCTGTTCTTGGTGCCCGTGTGTTCGAAAAGCACTTTAAGCTCGCTGATGACCACAAGTGCCCTGACGCTGAGGTATCCCTCTCCCCCTGTGACTTTAAAGAAATGACAGTAAAGGTGAATGAAGTCATAGACATGCTTGGCGACGGGCGGATTGAATACGGCTCCAGGGAATCGGGTACCGCAAAGGCTGCAAGGAGGAGCCTCTTTGCGTCTGTCGAAATAAAACAGGGGAGCATCATAGACAAATCAGACCTGGTTGCCCTGCGGCCCGGCAAGGGTATCAGCCCCCGCATGATTTATTCTGTTGCAGGAAAAAAAGCTTTACGGGATATACCTGCCGGTGCACTTATTAAACCTGAAGATTTTTAACCAAGGGGCAATCCTCATGAAAAAACTCATTTTCCTGCTGCTGCCAATACTGTTCACGGGCTGCAGCTACTGGTACAGCCTGACCAGGACAGACAGCACATATTACACAGCCGACGAGAATCTCCTGCTCGACGAGACAACAAAGGCCATAGATTTCAGGTACGGGTTTGACCCTGACCTGGAGCTTGATTATGTGTACAGGGCCGGCACATTCAGCGACAAGGACCTGGATGCCAAATCCAAAAAGATGCTCGAGGTGCTAAAAAAATACGACAAGGCAGTTGTCATAGCCTTCTATGAAAAGATATATAAACTCAACGAGATCATTGTATGGACAATGGGTTACTGCGAAAGAGAGAAGGAATGGACTGAGTACACCCTCATACAGAAATATATTCTCCCTGATACCCGAAAATATCTTGAAATACTTGAGAAAAACGTATTATTGATCGATGTAAACTATAAGAAAATAATCGAGGAGAGAAAGGGCGAAATCAAGAAGCAGGTCGAAGCCGAACGTGCCGAAGACTGATGCCCCGGAATAAATAAAGTGAAAAAAATACTTCTCACATCAGCTATACTCTTTGCAATGCTCATACCCGCTGTGCCGTCATCAACAAACGGCTACTTTGTACTCTGCTATCATGCGCTCAAGGCTAAAAAAGACATGTTCTCTTTCTCCCAGGAGCAGTTCAGGGACCAGATGCAGCGCCTAAAAAAGGCGGGCTTTACTTTCATTTCATTCGACGATGTAAAAAACAACAGGGTTACCGGCACAAAAAATATCCTGGTCACAATAGATGACGGCAACGAGAGCGTCTACAGCGCCTATTACAGCATTATGAAGCCCCTGGGCATAAAACCTGTCCTGGGCATCTACCCCGCAATCATAGGCAAGATGAAATACGCCATGACATGGGACCAGCTTACAAAGCTGAAGAATGAGGGATGCTACATCGCAGCCCACGGCTACAACCACATGTACCTTTCGAGCAAGTATTACAAGGAGGACACAGTCCAGTTTAAAAAGGAGATCTACCTTTCGAAGCAGGTACTCGAAAAGAAACTGGGCATAACCATAGACGCAATGATTTATCCATTCGGCGTGTCCAGCGAAGAGGCCTACACCATGATGAGGGACGCCGGATACACTTACGGCTTCTGCCTTGACCAGAAGATGGCCGCAGTTCCAGCAGCAGACAACTTTAAGATACCAAGGTACATGCTCACCAAGCCCAACCAGAAGGGGATCATCGCGTTCATGATCAAAACCGGTGACAACCCGCAGAACATCGCCAACACCCCCTCTGAAAAAAAGGAGTCAGTGCATGATGAGAAAAAAGCTGAGGCCGGGCAGAAAGACAGGGTCACCATAAGAAACTATCCTGAAAAACTGAAAGAGCTTGTGGTAAATGACGTTGTTTTTGAGCCTGAAAAAAAAGCAGCGTCAAAGAAGAGGAGCAAAAACTCAAAGTCAAACCTCAAAAACGGCAGCAAGACATCGAAGAATGCGAAGAATGCAAAAACAAAGAATAAAAAAATAAAATACTTCCCCTCTAAAGAGAACAAGAAGATGACCGATTCTGAATCAAAAAAGAACGGCAAAAAACATTCTTTCCTGGAGGAGGTCAGGGATTACTACCTTACCCTCCTCTCAAGGGCTGAAAGCTGGTTTACTGCTTTCAGGGAACTTGCCTGGGCAAAACTTGAACTGATAAAACAGAAGACCTCCTCGCTTTTCAGCTGACCCCCTTTTCACCATAT
>CAYTSF010000127.1:0-4614 GCA_964440335.1 uncultured Leptospirales bacterium | reverse complement strand
CTTGGAATAGACGTTGGCGGAACACACACTGATGCCGTGCTTATCGGAGAGGAGGGGGTGCTCAGGACATTCAAGGTCAGGACTGACCACGATGACCTGCTCTCTACAGTTACATCCGCGCTGGAAAATGTTACCGAAGGTTTTGACGCAAAAAAGATCACCAACATAAACCTTTCGACCACTCTCTCGACCAATGCCATAGTCGAGGAGAAACTTGAGAAGACCGGCCTCCTCATATCATCGGGACCGGGTATCAACCCGCAGAACTTCACCATAGGCGATTTTGCCTTCATCATCCCGGGTTCAATTGACCACAGGGGAACAGAGACCATGCAGCTTAACAAAAAGGAACTGAAACACGCCGTGGAGCACTGCGGTGAAAATAAGGTAAAGGTCTACGCCGCTGTATCCAAGTTCTCCACCAGGAACAGGGACCATGAACTTGCAATGTCAGGCGAGCTTAAAGGTTCTGCGGATTTTATAACAGAAGGTTACAGGCTCTCCAGCCAGCTGAGCTTCCCGCGAAGGGTGGCAACCGCGTACTTCAACTCGGCGGTGTGGAGGATATACAACAAATTCACCGATGCGGTCATGGAAGGGATCAGCCGCATGGGAATAAACGCGCCGGTGAACATTCTCAAGGCCGACGGCGGGACCATGCCGGTTGCTGTTTCGCGCGACCTGCCGGTGGAATCCATACTCTCTGGCCCTGCCGCAAGCATCATGGGGATCATCGCCCTGTGCAGCATTGACCACGACTCCGTGATCCTTGACGTGGGGGGCACAACTACAGACATAGCAGTATTCGCTTCCGGCGCGCCGCTCATTGAGCGCGAGGGTATCTCCCTTGGAGGATGGCCCACGCTTGTGCGTTCGCTACAGAACAGGTCCATCGGCATAGGGGGCGACTCGTTCATCTCGGTCAGCGACGGAAAGGTTACGGTGGGGCCCATGCGCAAAGGCCCGTGCATGGCAGACGGCGGGGATTCACCCGCACTTACCGATGCCCTGAACTTCACCGGAGCAGCAAAGTTCGGCGACACCTCGAAATCTGTTGCGGGCATCAAACAGCTTGCATCTTCATGTAAAATGAAGCCCGATCAACTGGCATCAGCAGCCATTGACTTCGCTGTTGCCGCCATACGCTCAGCCATAGACGCGCTGCTCGACGAGATCAACAGCAAGCCGGTATACACCATACATGAAATGATAGAGGGCAAAAAAATCCTGCCCCAAAAGACATACATCATCGGAGGCCCGGCCATGGCCATCGCGGCAGCCATGCAGGGTGAAGTGACCAGCGTGCCGCAGCACTTCGAGGTGGCCAATGCAATAGGGGCGGCACTGGCGCGCACAACCTTCGAGACAGAGCTCTTCACCGATACAGGCAAGGGGCGCATGACGATGCCCAACCTTGGAATCGAAGAGATAGTAGACAGGAAATACGGCATAGACGACGCCAAACACGATGCACTTGAGTATACCAGAAAATTCATGAAAAAGTCCGGCTACGACCAGTCCGTTGTTCCTGAACTGGTTGAGGTTTCGGCCTTCAGGATCATCAACGATTACTACTCATCGGGCACAGACATACGGGTAAGGTGCCAGGTAAAACCGGGGCTCATTAAGAACCTTCACTCCAGTACGAAAGGGGGCGCAAAATGATAAGAGCAGAAAATAGCCTGGGACTGATTTTCTTTCCAGCATACGACTGGGCCATATCCCCCACGCACCCTGAACGCGAAGAGCGCCTGCTCTACACGCAGGACCAGCTGCGCGAGGAGGGGATATTCGACATTGAGGGGATACATGAATTCAAGCCCGATATCGCAACCGAAGATGACGTTATGCGCACCCACTTCTGCTTCCCTGACGTGGAGAGCGTCACCACCGAATCGCACATGATTTCAGCCGGGGGCGCTCTCAGGGCAGCCCGTGCTGTCATGGACGGAGAGGTGAAGAGTGCCTTTGCACTTGTGAGGCCCCCCGGCCACCATTCCATGAAATGCGTTCATGGAAACAGGGGGTTCTGCAACATAAACAATGAAGCGATCATGGTTGAGTACATACGCACAAAGTACGGGAAGCGGAGGATTGCCATAGTAGATACAGACTGCCACCACGGCGACGGCACCCAGGACATCTTCTGGCATGACCCCAACGTGCTCTTCATCTCTCTGCACCAGGACGGCCGCACGCTCTACCCCGGCTCAGGGCACCTGCGTGAAATGGGCGGTCCCAACGCGCGGGGCAGAACGGTAAACATCCCCCTGCCCCCGCATACTTCAGAGGAGGGATTCATCTACACCATTGACGAGATGGTGCTTCCCATACTTGAACACTTCAAACCCGAAGTGGTCATAAACTCGGCAGGGCAGGACAACCACTACACCGACCCCATAACCAACATGAACTTCACGGCGCACGGCTACGCACTGTTAAACGAAAAGCTAAAACCCCACATAGCCGTGCTCGAGGGCGGATACTCCATACAGGGGGCCCTGCCCTACGTGAACCTGGGTATTGTGCTGGCCATGGCGGGCATAGACTACTCCCACGTAAAGGAGCCCGACTACGACATAAACTACAGCCCCCAGGACGACGACATCACCGGGTACATAGAACAGCTGCGCGAGCCGGTACTTGCCAACTACTTCAGCCCCAAACCCGATACAGACAGGCCCGCATACGGCGAGTATTACACCAGGCACAAGAACATCTACTATGACACCGACGGCATACAGGAGACACAGAAGGAGCATGTCATGATGTGCAAAGAATGCCGCGGCGTTATCATGATCGAATCTTCGTCCAGCGTGAACCCGCCATGCATGGGCATAGAGATACCGGTCTTCGGGTGCAAACGGTGCCAGGCCGAGGGGTACAGGTTGTACAAGGAGGCAGTGGCATCGAAGAGTTTTCTTACAGTGCAGCTTTCTGACAACGCGAAAAAAGTCTATGAAAGGCACACGGCAGGTTAGGCGTGGATATAGTCATACTGGGCGCAGGGGTTGTAGGCACACAGATCGCGGCACAGCTGGTCGGCGAAGGCCACGACGTGGTTGTCATTGAAAAAAACCCCGAAAGAGCAAAATACCTGTCCAGCCACGTGGACTGCATGGTGATAAACGACGAGGGAAACAACAGCGAAACCCTTATCCGCGCCGGAATTGAACGTGCTGATTTTTTTATCAGCGTGGTCGATTCCGACGAGGTCAACATGATCGCCTGCGGTATAGTTGAAAGCGAATTCAATGTGCCGGTCAAGGTCGCCCGCGTGCGCAACCTTGACTACTCCAGGGCAAAAATTTTTGAAAAGTCCTTCCTCGGGATAGACTACGTGGTAAACCCTGACGTTGAGACCGCGCGCCTCATCGCAAACACGGTGGCGCTGGGCGCGACGAGTGAAGTGATGCTCTTCGATAATTCCGACATGCAGCTGCGGAGCTACAATGTTGACGCCAGGTCTTTCTTTAAAGACAGGAAGATAAAAGAGATTAAATCCGCCATAAAAATAAAAGAGAAGTTTCTGATTGCAGGGATTGTGCGCAACCTTGAATTTATCATACCCTCAGGGGAAACATTTATCAGGGAGCACGACACGGTGTACCTCTTTGCTGCCGGGAAGACACTCACACAGATATTCATAGAAACCGGCAGAAAAAGAGAGAAGCTCGACAGGATAATAGTAGTGGGGGGCGGCAGGATAGGCCGCCTTGTGACCAGGTACCTTATCCGCACAGGCCGAAAGATAACCATCCTGGACTCAGACTACGAAACATGCAGGGAGCTGTCAGAGGAATTCAGCGACGCCCTTGTCCTGAACTCCGATATTTCTGATGAAAACATCTTCGAGGATGAAAAGCTCCATACATACGACCTCATCATAACCACGACAATGCACGAGGAACTCAACATCCTGAGCGCGGCCTATGCCAAAAGCCTGGGGTTGCGGCGGGCTATCGCTGTTGTAAATCAGCCGAACTACATGCCCATATCATCCCGCCTCGGCATTGACGTCACAGTGAGCCCGCGCAATACCATCGTCGGCTCGATCCTCAAATATATCCGCCGCGGCGACATAAAGAACATATACTCAATCTTCGGTGGGAAGGCCGAAGTCATTGAATACATCATAGGCGAAAACCACGGCCTGAGCGGGCAGTCCCTGAACGATGTGCCGATACCCGAAGGCTCCCTCATACTCACTGTTATCCGGAACGGCATAAATGAAATCCCCGACGGTAATTTTATTATAGAGGCCGGCGACACGGTGATCACCATAGCAATGCTGGAATCGATCAAGGCCCTTGAGGAGGTTTTCCTTGCAGAAAAATAATCTTCGGCACACTGCATGAATCCAGTACTCGTACTGCGGCTCATATCGTTCCTGCTGCTACTGATATCAGGTTTTATGCTGGTCCCTGCTGCCATTGCATTGTACATGGGGGAGCAGGCCGCGCTGAAGGGATTTATCCCCGCAGTGGCATTTTCTGCGGTCAATTTCATCATCATGCATTTCATATTCAGAAAAAGGGGGAGAAAAGACCTCTCCACCAGGGACGGGTTCCTCTTTGTCACGCTCAGCTGGGTTACGGCATCGCTTCTGGCGGC
>CAYTSF010000126.1:2945-9575 GCA_964440335.1 uncultured Leptospirales bacterium | reverse complement strand
AGCATGTTGCCGCCGCGAACGTTGATGTGCATGTAATCGTCAAGGGCGAGCCCCTGCTGAACAAGCCCCTGCATGTGCCCCTCGCCGCCCAGGAACTCGTATGTGTCAAAGAAGGCCAGGCCGTTCTCAAGGCAGACTTCGCGCTGCAGGCCTATGACCTCCAGCGTCTCCTTCATGGGTACCAGGCTGCCGTTGGTTTTCTTCAGCCGCTCCGGCGGGCCGATGAGCATGATGTCAGCGCCTGGCGCGTATTTCTTCACCCGGTTGATCCACTCAGTCATCTGGGCCTTCATCATCTCAGGCGTGAGGCTCGCGAATGATGCCATGGTAAATGCCTCGTTGATGCCGTACTGGAATATTACAAGGTCAGGCGCGAGGTGTTTCATGATAGGGCCGAAGTTTTCCTCGGGCACCGCCGCGAGCCAGGACATGTGTGTGCCCATGCGAATCATGGTGCTGTATGCCACTCCCCCCGGTGTCTCAAGGTTGATGGCGTCAACGTAGGGGAGCACGCCCGGTTGCCCGTCAAAGCTTAGCGTGATTGCCCCGGTGTTTATTTCATCGAAGGGGATGACCATGCACTCACCCGGTTTCATGGTAAGGTTTTTTTCAAGGGTGGATGCGGGCAGGCCCAGTTTTATGTTAAAGGAATATTCCTGCGGCGGATTGTGGCGCGGAGCGCGCAGGAAAAGTTCTGCTCGCTGCCAGGGGCTGAACCCGTCAGGTGTACTCAGCTTTATTTCGGAGTAGGATGAGTAGGGCCTGCACGATTCGCCGGAGAAGCCCAGGTCATACCTTTCAGCCGGAAAGAGGCAGAGCACCCCATTCTGCCTGAAGTCATGGATAAGGACGTTGTGCTGGAACGCGCCGTACCTGCTTTTGTTCACATGGTCTTTCAGCTGCGTGGAGGAAATTTCAACCGCGGATACAATCCCCCTGCCGCCGTCGCCGAAGTCCCGCTGGAAACTGCTTTTCATGACCGAGGTCATGTTGTCGCCCCATATGAGCGAGTCGCCCTAGTGGAGGATGCGCACGCGGCTTATCCCCTTCTGCTCCAGGGCGCTGAGCTGCGTAAAAAATTTTGCAAGGCTTGAATGGTTCTCGCCCGTGTGGAAGTATTTCTTTTTTTCGATCTGTACAGGGGGGGTGTTCCTGTTTTTGTACCAGTGACGGAACTCCTCCACCTGGTGCGGCATGATCTCGTCGTAGTCAGGGAATATCTTTATCCCCGTTGCCGACATGTACCTTGACTGGATGAATGCTGCTGATAGTATAACAAAGGCATATGCGAAAAGTGCGGTGAAGAAAAACCGTTTCATCTACCTGTTCGCCGCCTCAAAATCTTTCATAAACTCCACGAGCCTGGCAACACCCTCGGCAGGCATGGCGTTGTATATGCTTGCCCTCATGCCGCCTGCGGTTTTGTGGCCGGCCAGTGACACGAAGCCTTTTTTTTCGGATTCTTTTATGAACTTCGCGTCAAGTTCGGGCGATGATGTTTTAAACGTGACATTCATGAGAGACCTGCACTCTTTGTCCACATTCCCCTTAAACATGGCGGATTCATCAAGATAATCGTATATGAGCGCGGCCTTCTCCCTGTTGATCCTCTCCATTGCCGGAACCCCGCCCATATCCTCAAGCCACTGGAATATGAGCTTTGCCATGTATATGCCGTATGTCGGCGGCGTGTTGAACATGGAACCGTTCTCCGCATGGACCCTGTAGTCGAGCATTGAGGGCAGGTCCGCAGGCGCGCGGTCCATGAGGTCTTTGCGTATAATGACAATCGTGAGCCCCGCCGGGCCGATGTTCTTCTGTGCGCCTGCAAAGATGAGTCCGTATTCATTAACGTCATACTGCTCTGAAAGGATGCACGATGACATGTCTGCAATGATCGGGATGCCGTGCGTGTCGGGCAGGGAATTGTACTTTGTGCCGTATATCGTGTTGTTATAGCATATGTGCACGTAGTCAGCGTCTTTGCTCAGGTTGAGTTTATCGAATGACGGGATGTACGCGAAGATCCTGTCCTCGGATGATGCGGCCACGTTCACAGTGCCGAACTTCTTTGCTTCGATGATGGCTTTCTGCGTCCATGCGCCGGTGTTGATTATATCGCACCTGCGGTTTATGGTCATGAGGTTCATGGGGATCATGGAGAACTGGAGCGATGCCCCTCCCTGAAGGAAAAGCACCTGGTAATTTTCCGGAATGTTCATGAGGCGTTTAAGCCTGGTTTCGGTTTCGGTGATGATCTCCATGTACTCCTTTGACCTGTGGCTCATCTCCATGACAGACATGCCCGAAGCCCCGTACTCGAAGAGCTCTGCCGCAGCTTTTTTAAGGACGCTTTCGGGAAGGGCCCCGGGGCCTGCTGAAAAGTTATATACGCGTGACATGTTAATCCCCCTTTAGAGATGATAGATAAAGAGACAAATGGCGGTTGCCCTTGTCAAGTGAAATGTTTTAATGGGGCAGGGGGATTTGCATGTATGCTGCGGCGCGATACGAAACTTTAAGTGACAGGTTTACAGCCTGCTGACAAATGAGAACTGGCTGCAAACCTGTTTCCTGCGTGGAGTATTATTCGAAATACTTGATTTCCCTTTCAACTATCGCCTGGGGGAATTTCCCGGTACTATATTCATTGATTGTTATCTGCTTGATCCAGTTCCCTTTGCTGTCATACTCGTACTGGAATATTTCTTTTAAATGATAAGTGCCGTCAGTATAGTCCTGAACCTGTTCAGTACAATTACCCTTGTCGTCATATTTGAAAGTTTTTTTGCTACTGATGGATTCCCTGTCTTTTCCGTAAATAGATTCAATTATGTTGTTTGCTGCATCGTATTTGTACATTACTATCCACTCGGTTTTACCGTCAGCCCCTGTGCAGAGCTCTTCAATCATGTTTCCCCTCTCGTCATATTTCATGACTGTCCTGGATGATATCTTTTCACTTTCACATGAATCGTAGGAAATACTTTCAATTTTGTTTCCCTTTTCGTCATACCTGTTTACATACCGGTAGTTACATTTATCTGATCCTTTCCTGAAACCGGTTTCTTCGATCATGTTCCCTTTTTCATCATATTTGTATGTTGACCTGACTTCCGGCGCAGACTCACGTTGAAACCATGTCTCTTCGATCTTGTTCCCCTTTTCATCGAATTTCTTCAGGTATCTGTCGCTGAGGACTTCATTGGGATCATAATAAACCAGTTCAGATATATTTCCCTTTTCGTTGAATACCGTATAGCTGTCTGTCCTGAGGACAGGAAGGCGTTCTTTTTTTACAATTTTCCCCGATTCCTCTTTGGCTGTATATGTAATGGACCTGATGGATTTGATTTTTCCCTGGAGCTTGAGGGTTTTAAGGTCATTTTTTGTATCTCCCTCTTTTTTACATCCCGGAACAGACATTATTGCTGCAGACAAAAGCATAATTAAAAACTTTTTCATATTACCTCCCTGAAATTATTATTAAAATGACTCAGCCTTAAAAGACCTGTTATGTGAGACGTATGTGAGACTTATGTGAACCACTGGCATGAATCAAATATACTGCAATCATATAACATGGTTTTAGTTTATCAACTGATTTTATTGATTTTTACCTGTCAGAAACCGGTTTTTCACAATTGTTAATGTTGCCCGCCCTCGGCAGTGTGGGGGTGACAGATAATTACATGTATAGCTGATATATGTTAACATGGGGCACGGGTTCAGTCAGAAGTAATGTTTTTAATCAGGTAAGAACGGGATTCCATGCCATATATCAGTTATACAGAGGCATTAAGGATTCCAGCCATTCATTGATACGAAACTTTAAGTGGTTGACGTTCGTTGTCATGTATGTTACTTATATATTGACTAATTCTGATACGGGGAACTGATGAATTTTCGGGTCTGGCATCAGCGAAATTTTCAGCGGGATTAAGGAGATATGCAATGGCAAAACGGATAATAAAGTATGCTGCGGGCGAACAGATCATAAAGAGGGGAGACATTGAGCAGCGGATGTATATTATCCTTCACGGCAAGGTGGAGATCTCGATAAATGACGGCATAAAAAAGGTGGTGCTCTCTCAGCTTGGAAGGAAGGAATTTTTCGGCGAGATATCTCTCTTTATCAATGCCCCGCGCACGGCAGATGCCTTTGCCCGTGAAAAATCTGAGCTTACATACCTGGACTCCATTGAGGAACTCGATGAGTTCCTTGCAAAAAACCATTCCTATTCGAACAAGATGGTAAAGGTCCTGGCCGAAAGGATCGCTGCTTCAAATAACAAGCTCTATAATGAACTCGGTTCAAAAAAGAGTTCCACGATAGTCGGGTTCATGTGGTAAAAATCCTGCAAAGAGGTACATCTTATATACTGAAACTAATCCAGCCCGAGGAATGACCTTAACTTGTTGTATGGCAGGGGCCTGCTGATGTAGTATCCCTGGACAATGTCGCACCCGGCGTTCCTGAGAAATTCCATCTGCTCATCGGTCTCAACGCCCTCTGCAACAACCTTTACGCCGAACTTCTGTGAGAGCGACACGACTGCCTCGATTATGTGGGCGTCGCTTTTTTTATTGACTATTTCTTCAACGAAGCTCTTGTCAATCTTGATCTTGCTGATCGGAAGGTTTTTCAGCTGGGAGAGCGATGAATAGCCTGTTCCGAAATCGTCCAGGGCAATAGATATTCCCTCATCCTTGAGGCGGTGAATGACCTTGATGCTTTCAGCGTAGTTTTTCATTATGGAGGTTTCGGTTATTTCAATCTCGAGCCATTCAGGTTTGAAATTGAACCTGGCAAGGTGGCCTGTGATGATGTCGGGCAGGCGTTTCAGGTGCAAAACTTTTGCCGAGCAGTTCAGGGAGAGCTTTATCGGTCTTCCGGAACGTATCATCCCTCCGATTTCAATAAGGGACTTTTCAAGGATGATCCTGTCGATCTCCAGAATAAGGCCGGCCTCTTCGGAAAATGGTATAAAATCTTCTGGGGATATCATGAGCCCTTCCATATTGTTCCACCTTGCAAGGCCCTCTACTCCGGTAATCTCCCCTGTTTTAAGGTCCATCTGGGGCTGGTAGTAGACTTCAAAACTTTTTGCAAGGAGCGCGCTGCGCAGGTCATTCTCAAGCCGGAGGTTCCGGGCAACAGTATCGTTGAGAGACACCGTATACAGCGCAAATGTTTCTTTGCCATCCTCCTTTGCCCTGTACAGCGCGGTGTCTGCGTTCCGGAGTAGAATATCATAGTCCTCCCCATCCTGCGGGTAGATTGCAATGCCAAGGCTCACGCCGATGTGAAAGGATTTGTCGAGGATTTTAAAAGGTTCCCTGAAGGCCATTATTATTCGCTGTGCCAGTGTTATCAGGGGTTTTTCATTCTCTATGCTTTCAACGAGGATGATGAATTCATCGCCGCCGTGGCGCGAAACAGTATCTACGTTCCTTGCTATCTGCCGCAGCCTGTTGGCCGCGTCTTTCAGCAGCATGTCGCCAAACACATGGCCCAGGCTCTCGTTGATTTTCCTGAAATTGTCCAGGTCAACGAAGAGTACGCCGAAGCTGGTTTTCTCCCTGTTGGAGTGAAGTATCGACTGCTCCATCCTGTTTTTCAGCAGAAAGCGGTTTGGAAGGCCTGTTAGGGAATCGTGAAAGGCCTGATAGCGTATGAGCTCCTCCTGCCGCTTCATGTCGCTTATGTCGTGGAAAACGCCCACGTAGTGGGATGTTTCACCGCGCGTGTTGCGTATGGCGCTGATTGAAAGCCATTCAGGGAAAGCGTTGCCGTCCCTGTGCCTGTCCCATATCTCGCCGGCCCAGTGGCCCTGGTCTGTTATGTTCTGCCACATTTCCCGGTAGAAGTGCTCGTTGTGGTGGTCTGACTTCAGGATGCGGGGATTTTTACCGATCACTTCCTGTTCCGTAAAACCTGTAATATTTGTGAATGCGGGATTTACCTTTGTTATAATAGCGTTGCTGTCTGTGATAATTATTCCTTCAAGAGAATGTTCAAAAACCTCCTCCATGAGGGTAAGCACCTGGTTCATGGACATGAGGGCTGATATGCGTTCCTTGATGCTCCGCTCGAGCATGTCTGAGCTCTCTTCAATGTTTTTTTCAAGGCTGTACTTGGTTTCGTCCATCCTGTCTATGAGCGCGTTGAATGTCCACGCAAGCTGGGAAATTTCATCGTTGGTTTTTACAGGGAGCCTGGATGTAAAATCAGACATGCTTTCGATCTCCATGGCCCTCTTTGTGAGGAGGCCTATCTGTTCAAGGAACCTGTTCAACTGTTTCATCGAATAGATTACAAGGGCGGTACCGGACGCCGCTGTTATAACCAGAATAATTCCCGCAGCAAGCACCTCTTTTTTGAGACCTGTAAAAGATGTGCGGTGAAAAAGCATGGTAACATAAATGTCGAGCGAAACAATAATAATCAGCGAGAAGATCACCAGAAGCATGACCACTGCAGCGAATGTTTTTTTCGACAGGTTCATATTACTCACGCTGATCCTTGATTTGTTTAAAACATCTCCCGGAATTGAATACCCGCATACATATTGAAGTATTCAATGACCAGTCTGGATTAAATGTAATAAGAGAGATGACTAAAAACTA
>CAYTSF010000126.1:0-2845 GCA_964440335.1 uncultured Leptospirales bacterium | reverse complement strand
TTGTTATCTTTATAGTGAACTGGAAGCTGGATCGATATGCGGAAAAGAACGGATTGTTTACCGGTAAGCATAGAGCAGTTTATGGAAGTGAAGTTTTTCCGCACCGGGCGGATATATTTTTTTCCTGGAGATAGGGCCTATGCGAATAGAGAAACTTAACTGCAGCAATTGCGGGGCTACGCTTGAGGTTGATGCTGATGCACAGATAATCGAGTGCAGGTTCTGCGGCACCAGGCTTATGATTGAAATAGATAAGCCCGGACAACCTGTTCCTGGAATTATTTCGGGAAAACATGCCGCGGAATTAAATGAATAGTTTAAAAAAATCGGATTAGACAAAGAAGTATACATGCCGGAAACTGAATTTGCCCTGGACCTGAGCTTTAAGAAACCTGAACCGCAGGATCTGAAATACCTTGAGTATGTGCCCAACCTGATATTCCTTAACCTTGAAGGTGCCGCGATAGATGACAGCGCATGCGCGTATTTACAAAAACTGAAATTCATGGAGTACATAATAATTTCGGATACAGCAATAACAGACCTGGGCTTCGTCGCGTCCATGCCCAATATTAAAACCATCAGGGCCATGCGGACAAAAATTACCGATGAAGGCCTGCGCGGCATACAGGACCTTCCTAAACTCAAGACCCTTGACCTGTACAATACAGATGTTACTGATGCAGGCATGCAGTACATGAAAAACCTCCAGGCCCTTGAAGAACTTGACCTGAATGGCTCCATGATTACTATCGAAGGGCTGAAAATAATCAGCGGACTTCCAAACCTGAGAAAAGTCAGCTATCCCGGTTCGATACATGATATTGATTTTTTCAGGGCAGGTATCCTTAACATGATAAAAGTTAAGACCAGTGTAGGCCTTTCATCGTGCGGCATAACAGATGCGGAACTCGCGCTACTTGAAAACATGACAGCATTAGAGACGCTGATCCTTTCAAGGAATAAAATAACAGACAACGGGCTTTCGTCCTTCAAGGGATTAAGCAGGCTGAGTTACCTTGACCTTGCATCGAATAAAATAACAGACGGTGGGATTGAACAGCTCGCGGGCCTGAAAAGGCTGAGGACCCTGGACCTCAAGGGGAACCGCGTTACACAAAAAGGGGCAGCAAGTCTTAAAAAAATGCTGCCCTCTGTTAATATTACGGTGTAGGCGATGCCGGTATCCGGTTTCTTTAAGAACAGGAAACCGGATATGAACTAACTGATAAATGGTGAAGCGATGTAGGAGAGGGCCGAGATCGCACCTGCGCAGGGGATGGTAATTATCCATGCCCACACGATCTTACCGGCAACACCCCAGCGAACGGCGCTTGCCCTTCTCAGTGAACCAACGCCCATTATGGCGCCTGTAATCGTATGAGTCGTGCTCACCGGAACTCCCATCCATCCTGCGAAGAAGAGCATCCCCGCAGCAGCAGACTCGGCGCAGAACCCGTCAACAGGCTTCAGCCTTGCCACCTTCTGTCCCATGGTCTTTACGATTCTCCAGCCCCCGAACATAGTGCCCAGCGCAATTGCAACCTGGCATGAAATGATTATTGACCAGGGCACATGGAATGTGGGCCCCAGTAACCCGGCGCTGAACCAGAGGCTTGCGATGATGCCCATGGTCTTCTGTGCGTCATTTCCCCCGTGCCCCAGGCTGTAGAGTGCGGCAGAGGCCATCTGCCCTATGCGGAACACGTGGTCAACCTTTGATGGCACGGCCTTCCTGAAGAGCCAGTATATAAATGTGCCGAAGAGAAGTCCAAGGACAAGGCCCGCAAGGGGTGAGATGATAATAAATGAGAGTGTCTTGACAATCCCCGGCCATACCAGCGCGCCTGTGCCCACTTTTACCAGTGCTGCGCCCACCATGCCGCCTATGAGGGCGTGTGATGAACTTGTGGGCAGCCCGAGGAACCAGGTGATGATGTTCCACAGGCACGCGCCCATGAGCGTTGCAAAGATCACCCTGCTGTCCACTATGGAGATATCAATTATGCCTTTGCCTATTGTATTTGCAACGTGCAGACCGAAAAACATAAAAGCGATCAGGTTAAAAAAAGCGGCCCAGATCACGGCCCTCTGCGGTGTGAGCACCCTTGTGGATACTATCGTGGCAATAGAATTGGCCGAGTCGTGGAACCCGTTTAAAAAGTCGAATAACAAGGCGAGTGCTGTCAGAAAAATTATTGTCAGAGTCATGTGCTATGCCCATTTAACGATTATTGATTCAATAACATTTGCCACGTCCTCGCATATGTCGAGGGTCGTTTCTGCGTCAAGGATGATCTCTTTCCACTTGATGAGGTAAATGGGATCAGTGGCATTGTCAAACATTTTGCCCAGGATGTCGTCGCGCATCCTGTCACCGACGTTTTCAAGCCTGTTGATTTCTATGCAGTGCTGACGGGCTGCAAGCAGCTGTTTTGTGTCGCGCAGCGCTTTTACTGCGAGTTCGACTGTCGCAGTGGATTTTTTCAGGACTTCTGCGAATTCAACAAGGTCGCTGTTTACGCCGCTTATGCGGTAGACCCTGAGCCTGTTGGTCATGGTGTTCAGCATGTCTATGATGCTGTCGAGTTCATTGGCCAGGGCGTGGATATCCTCGCGGTCAAAGGGGGTTATAAATGTCTTGTTCAGGCTGTCAATGATGTCGTGGGTGATCTGGTCTGCCCTGTGTTCTATCTCCTGCATCTTGCTCACGACATCCTCGTTGTAGATGCCCTTTGATGTTATTTCATAGAAATAGTCCGCCGCTTCAACCGCGATTGCGGCAAGCTGGTCAAACATGTCGAAGAAGTTAGTCTCCTTCGGGAAAATGCTGAATTTCATTAAT
>CAYTSF010000125.1:2518-9637 GCA_964440335.1 uncultured Leptospirales bacterium | reverse complement strand
TATCAGCACCTGTTACCATGTGAAGAATTGATTATCGGCTGGTGTTTTTGAGAGTTATGAGATTATGGTTTGCAGTATTTTTTTCTTTTATCATTTTATTCGCATGCGCCGCGTTTGCCGAAACTGAAATTGACCTCTCCGGCGACTGGGACTATTGCCTGATAAATTCATTGCAGGATTACCCCTCCCTGAACAATGTCACATGGGAAAAGGTCCGATTACCCAACCGGGACCTCTTTAATATTATTGCCAGAAAGCATAATATTACAAAAGGTTATATACTTTACAGAAAAACTGCTGCAATACAGGGCATACCTTCAGAGCGCCTTGTCTTTCAGGCCGGCGAGATAATGAATACCGATATTGTCTTTATCAATGGCAGGAAAATCGGGCAGACGGGAATTTTTCCCCCTGAATTTAAATCAGGCTGGTCAAAGTTCCGTAACTATATGATACCGGACGAATACCTTGTAACAGGTGAAAACCGCATAGATGTACTGAACTATTTTGATGCGGAGTTATGGTTTATCTCCCCGATACGGATTATTGATGAAGCCCGCGGAAACTATAAGTACATGATAGTCAACCTGCTGCAGGTTGACTGCATTCACGCCTTTTTCTGGATTCTCATGAGCTTCTCATTATTATTCGTTTCAATATATGTTAAGCGTAAAAAGGAGATCATGTATCTCTACTATTCCATTGCGACTTTTTTTCTGGCGGATATGACGATCCTGCAGTTTGTTGAAAACCTCTACGTGTATACGCATCTGAGTTCAAACACGATATATAAAATCTGCGGCTATGGCCCCATGTTTTTTCCTCCGTTCCTGGCCTTCTTTTTCAGGAGTTATTACGGGATGAAGGTTTCGTGGAAAAGAATAGCCGCCTACCTGTTCATTCCGTGTATCTTCGCGGCATTGATGACGGTATCACGTGACCGTTATTACATTGTTATGTGGAGAAACCTTTTTCTGTTCATGATCCCCCTGTATATAACAGAGATCGCAATAGTTTCAATACGCCAGCTCATTGCCGGGAACAAAAAGGGCCTGCTGCTCTTCATTGTGCTGTTGCCTGTTTTTGTTTTCGGGCTGTATGATATCATGGTCTTCGGCCTGCACTTTTTCGAAGGCAGTGTACCGTTGTATCCGCTGGGCGCGCCATTCATGATAATCCTCATAGGCTTACAGCTGGTCAACAGGTTCATATTCAATCTCAATACTTCGGAACAGCTGAACATTCTGCTCCAGGAAAAGATGGAGGAGGGGAAACGGCTGGCGCGCCTCGAAAATGAGATCGCCATTGCCAGGAAAATCCAGCTTGCCAGCATCCCTGAAACCCTTCCTGAACAGCAGGGATTTCACATCTGTGCGAAATATATACCAGCTGAAAATATTAGCGGAGATTTTTATAACATCCATGCCTTTGAACATGAAAAACTGGGAGTGCTTGTCGCCGATGTGTCGGGCCATGGTGTTCCCGCATCACTTATTTCCTCAATGGTCAAAATCCTCTTCAATACATTGGCACCGGTCTATTCCGATCCAGTTGCATTCATCAGGGGGCTAAACGGGTATCTGTTCAAAAATATGGATGGCAATATTCTTACAGCAGGCTATTGCTATATAGACAAACAGAGAAATAAAGTAAAGTATGCACGTGCAGGCCATGAGCCGCTCCTGCATCTTTCGTACAAAAACAGGGAAACCGCGCTGCATGAGTACAGGCCGGCCGGGAAAGTCATCGGACTTACTGAAGCAGCAGACCTTGAACTGCTTGAATTTGATATCTGGTCAGGTGACAGGCTAGTCCTGTATACCGATGGACTGGTAGAGGTATTTAATGAGAGAAAGGAGATTTTTGGTTATGACCGGTTTAAATCTCTTGTTATGCGCTCGGCTGAGCTCGCAGTTGACTCCTCGGTTGAATTTATTTATAACGAATTGCATGAGTGGAGATCGTTCAGGTCTTTCGATGATGATTTTACTTTAATCATTATCGAAATTTTATGATATGTTGTTGCCGGAGGGGGCAGGATCCCATCTGTTTTTCCGGAGAGGAGCACTGTCCTGGTGGCACCGCTCCGGGAAAACAGGTAAAGGCTAAATTTTTAGAGGACACTTTGCGCCTATGTTCTTTACTGATACTGTTTTAAAATCCTTCATTGACGGGCTTTTAAACCTGAGCCGCCATACACCATCACAGCAGTTTTCAATTCCGTAGATACGCATGCGGTGCCAGCCCTTGCTCAACTGGACATCTTTCCTGAAGGCCAGAGAATAATCGTCAAGTGTCCAGATATCCTTTCCTTGAAACCAGAGTTCCGTGTTATCAACCCTGCATCCCGATGCAATACCCGCATCGAGCCCGAATTCGAATGTCCAGCTGCCGGCCTCTCCTGCTTTAAAGTAGAAGTCGAAGTAGAATGCTATGTCCCTGCCTGAACCCTTGAGCGTGTTGCTGTTGTTTATTCCTGCAAACTCAGTGAGGCATATCGAACCATAACCTTCACCCGGAGTTGATTCATTTTCCACGCAGCGTACAAGGTCAGCGAATGTGGCCGGGACTTTTGAACATCTTTTTTTTGTGACCATGAGTATGCCGTCTTTCATTGCGTTGAACTGTGCGTCGTCCTCGCGTATGCTCGTACAGTCGCAGCAGCAGCCGCTGTACAATGCGCATGAAAATATAAAAAGTGCCATGACTAATCTGGAAATCTTTTTCATGAATAACCTCTCATTTTATCAGTTTTATTGAATATTGCGATTTAATTAATACATCTGCCGTCATCCCCGCGAATGTTTCAGCAAAGCTCATTGCAGGTGCAGAAATCCCATCGTACCGGTTTTATGAGATCCCGGCATTTTCTGCGGTAAAACCGGAATGACGAAGTCCAGATCATTTTGTAAAATGCAATAATTTAATAGTATAATAACATCAATGGTTTGGCAATAAATATATACCCATAATAAACTGGTATTCCACGGTAGCTACAGTTCACCGCCCGCCAAAAGCGGACGGTGAACATATAATTATGTGTATATCCACTTTTGAATGGTATGACAGGTTAAAACAAGTGATAACGGGATTTGACGAAATGATCTGATTCAATCTTTAACTGATGTGATGTTTACCGGGGTAATGATTATATGAATTCAGAATATTTTGATAACAAAATATCCTGATTATGTCGATATTTAATATGATAAAGTCATGCATATCCGGAACTGAGATGAAAAGATTAAATAAACTGACAGCTGTTTTGATAATTGCCATAACTGTTTCCATGCCATCGTTTATTTCGGGTAAGGATTATGGTAAAAAGAAAGCGAGAAAGGGTGATGTGCATTCTTTCAACGTCTACCTGAAAATGGAAAAACTCAAGTTCCACAGCAGTGAGGATGTTGTGCTGCATATTGTGGTACGGAACATTACTGATGAAGCCGCTACGTTTTATGTGTTCGATATGCCCTCTGACAGCAATGCCTACAAGGATAACATATACGGCGAGGCCAGGGGCGATGTGGCTGATTTCAATATCTTCAGGCCTGTTGTTTATGACATGAACGGGAAGAATGCGGATATTGTAGTACCTTATGTTACTTCCGGGAAAAAACTCAAGGAAACCCTCAGCTGGATGGAAAGAAGAGAGATCAACCTTGGGCCTGGAGAAAGTTTTACTCACACCCAGAGCCTGGGAAAAATTTACAAGCTTCAGGCTGATACCGATTACAGGGTAAAGCTCCATTTTTTCCCGTTTCTGAATGACCCTGATGAAGACCAGGCAATAATCAGCAGCAATGAGCTCAAGTTCAAGGTGGTAAGGGACAAAGAATACCAGCCCTATAAGTCAGCTGATAACAATGGCATAAGGCTTGTTCCCTCAGAGGTGGTGATTTTGCTGCTGAATGCAGAGAAAGAGGGTTACTGGGACAGGGCTGTGAAGTTTATCAATGTGGAAAAGTTTATCCATTCCTATCCCGAATTCTCGCGCAGGTATGATCTTGCCGATGATTCAGAGAAAAAAAATATTGAAAAAGAATTCATAAAATATTTCATTTCCAAAAGAAGTGATTACCTTATTGAGTTCAAAGTGGTTGAGGAGGATATTGAACCCTCAGGGCTGGTGTCGCGTGTATCGGTTATTGTATCGCGCAACAGCCTCATGCGGCCGGAAAGATATAAGTATGTTTATACCCTCAGCAAGAATAGTCTTGATGACTATATCTGGATGGTGTCAGGAATCGAAGCGACTATTATCAGGGATAAAAAAAGATGACCGAGATATTATCACAGGATGAAATTGATGCCCTGTTGACCGCTATCTCCACCGGCGAGGTGGACACTGCGGATTATACAGCTGTCAAGGAACAGAAAAAAGTCAAGATATACGACTTCAGGCGGCCTGACAAGTTCTCCAAGGACCATATACGCACGCTCCAGATGATGCATGAAACCTTTGCACGTCTTACAACCACTGCGCTTTCTGCACAGCTCCGTGCTCTTGTAGGAGTTCACGTCGCATCCGTTGACCAGCTGACATACGAGGAATTCATCAGGTCCATCCCGAATCCCACAACTCTTGCCGTCATAAACATGGACCCGCTCAAGGGATCTGCCGTGCTTGAAATTGACCCTTCAATTACATTTACAATCATAGACAAGCTTTTCGGGGGACTGGGCGAAGCCACAAAAATAAGCCGGGAACTTACCGACATCGAGCTGTCTGTTATGGAGGGTATCATTGTCAGGATACTTGGCAACCTGCGCGAAGCATGGTCAAACGTAATCGACCTGAGGCCCAGACTCGGCAACATCGAGACCAACCCCCAGTTCGCGCAGATAGTACCGCCTAACGACATGGTGGTTCTCATAACACTGGAGACGAAGGTGGGCGAGGTCGAGGGTATGACCAACCTCTGCATACCCTACATCTCCATTGAGCCCATAATTACCAAGCTTTCAGCCCAGTACATGTATTCAAGTATACGAAAGGGTGTCACCGATGAGAACCTTTCTATAATTCAGGGACGGCTGGAGCACGTGGCGCTCCCTGTTATTGCAGAGATCGGAAGCGTCAACATCACCGTGCAGGAGGTCCTTGGCCTTCGCCGCGGTGACGTAATAAAACTGCCCGAGACCAAAGTAGGCGATGACATGACACTGAGGATCGCGGGAAGACGCAAATACAAATGCACACCAGGTCTGGTATCAAACAGGCTCGCGGTCAAGATCGGAGAAAGGATTGATGAAGTACCTGATGAGCTCCTCACTTCAAGCCGCAATGAGGATGACCTGTGATACTTTCAGAAACAGCATGGATAATAAAAAAGGCTGCCAGATGGCAGCCTTTTTTATTATCCATGTTAAGTTGCTCAGTGAGATATGCGGTTCAGGTATGGCATGGGATCTATGAATGTTGTACCAATCTTGATCTGGTAGAAGCATATATACTCGGTGGTTTTTCCAGTACGGCCCACATAGGCAATGACTTCACCCTTGGACACCTTCTGCCCGGGTTCAACCGATACTCTCTGGCAGTGGCTGTAGGAGGTTGTAAAACCAAACTTGTGGCGGATAGAAACAGTCAGTCCCAGTTCAGGGTCCCATACGACATCCTTGACATCGCCCGGGGCAGTTGCGCGTATCTCCGCGCCGGGGAAAGCTTCTATGTCAATACCTTCATGCAGCTCTGTTTCGAAGGAATAGGGTGAACTTCTGTAACCGTGCCGCGACACTACAAATCCGTCAACAGGCCATATGGAAGGGGTGTTCTCAATCTGTTTCTGTTTATAGTTCAGATAGCTTTTAATCTTACCCAGAATCTGTTTTGTTATATCCAGGTCAAGCTTCATCTTCTGCATCAGCAGCAGTTCATCAGAGGGCTTCAGGTTGTATTCGGCATTATCCGGATGGGGCTTCTGATTGGTTTCGCCGCCCTCGCCCCAGAGCGAGTCGGATTCTATGTTGTTGTCATCAATGAGGGAATAGAGAAAAGTGATATGGGGTTTGAAATCCTGGAAAATTTTAAAGAGCTTGTTGATCTCCTCTTTGTATATGGCAATCTGGATTTCTGATTCAGCCTTGGTTTTTTCATGAATAGAAATTTCTTTTACTGTGGATGAATGATTAATTATGAGTATGGATGTTATCGTAACAACTGTTACTACAATACCGGTTACTGCGGATATTGTAAAAATCGAGATGTGAAAATTTATAATTTTTTTCTCGGAATGGGGGATGAACATGACGGTGATGCGTTCATTTCCCTTTTTCTTGAAACGTTCCCATAAATCATCTATTTTTTGATAAATTTTTCCAAAATGGTCAACGAAGGACTGGCGAACGCTCTCCTGCAGGTCATTTAGGTTGGAATCTTTAAAAGGATTAATCGCCATATTGTCCCGATGTATTTACTTTATGATATAAAAATTAAGATACAAATACATTAATCTTATTAATATATCGGCAGGAAATTGTCAAGTTTATATTCAAATAATAAAATCTGTGCTGTTCCATGATGCTCATGGAGACATTATTTTTTCTTTAATACTTTTTGCCACTTCGGGCCCTTTTAGTTCTTCAAGAACCTGCAGGGCAAAATGGACAGCGCAGCCCGCACCCTTGCCTGTAATAATATGCCCGTCCTTTACAACCGGTCCGCCGGTATGAATCCCTCCCTGGTCGCATATCCCGGTTTCATAACCCGGATAGCAGGTGAAACGTTTACCCTTCAGTATGCCTGCTTCAGCAAGCACTGATGGTGCCGCACAGATCGCCGCGGTAAGTCCGCCGGCTTCATACACAGCCTGCACTGTTTTTATTATCCGGGGATCACGCTTCAGGTTTTCTGTACCCTGGGCGCCTCCAGGCAGAATTATTGAACTGAACCTTGCGGGCTGTTCGAGCATCCTGTCTGCTGTAACGGTGATTTTATGCGAACCCGTTACCGGGTTTACATGGAGCGCGGCAGTGATAACATCGACTCCGCCCCGCCTCAGAATGTCGATGACAGCTATGGCCTCAATCTCTTCAAAGCCTTCAGCAAGCGGTACAAGTACTGGCATTAATTTCCTCCGGATAGAGTGTCTGCGCCCCATCTGTCACCGGGTGACA
>CAYTSF010000125.1:0-2418 GCA_964440335.1 uncultured Leptospirales bacterium | reverse complement strand
GATGGGGCGCAATAATCAGCTACAGCTTCAGCGAAGAACCGGAATCCTTGACCTGGGCCAGTTTTGCCTTGAGATCATTTTCAAGCTTGGTGATTTCAACCTCAGCCTGCGCCCTGCGGGTCTTGCCTTCGGCCTGTATCTTCAGAGTTTCATCAATTGTTGAAATGAGGCTTTCATGAACTTTTTTCAGCGTGTCGATTTCAACAATGCCCTTCTCTGATTCCTTGGCTACCTCGATGCTGCTTGTCTTCAGGAGTTCGGCGTTGGCCTGCAGCAGGTCGTTGGTTGTCTCTGTAACCTCTTTCTGCAGCTCAAGTGCCTTTTTCTGACGGAAAAGGCTTATGGCGATAACTACCTGGTTTTTCCACAGCGGGATGGTATTGAGGATTGAGCTCTGTATTTTTTCAACAAGCAGCTGGTCGTTGTTCTGAATAAGCCTGATCTGAGGCAGCGATTGTATTGATACCATTCGGCTCAACTTCAGGTCGTGGATTTTCTTTTCAAACCTGTTTATCATCTGCGACAGGTCCTGTACCTTCTGTGCGTCAAGCGTATCTCCGGAAGCTGCTGCTGCGGCTTTAAGTTCGGGAAGCGTCTTCTCGTTGAGTTCCTTGAGTTTCATCTCGCCTGCGAGAATGAAAAGTTCAAGTTCCTTCATGTAGTCCTTGTTCTTCTCATAGAGGGCATCGAGGAGGGTTATGTCCTTCAGGAGCTGCATCCTGGCCTTGTTCATTTCATCGATTATCTCCTCAATATGATGCTCGATGGACTGGTACTGTGCCACGAATTTTTTTGCCCCTGATACAAGCCCTCCAATCAGCGGAATTTTGGAGAGGAAGCTTTCGCTCGAAAGTGATTCAACATCGAGCTTCTTCACCGTGAGCATGAGGTCTGTAAGAGTTTCGCCAACAACTCCCGCATCCTTTGCCTTGACCTGTTCAAGGATACTGTCGGCGAAATTGGATATGTTGCTCTGCGCTCCTACGCCATACTGTATTATTCCCTGAGAATCGGTGATATCGATCTGTTTGGCAATTTCATCGACTTTGGTCTTTTCTTCAGGAGTAAGATCTTTTAATGATACTTCCTTTTTAGGCTCCTGTGCCTGGACTGCTGATTCCATCTGCGCCCCCTTGATATATTATAAAATTAGTTTTCCATCTTCATTGTTGTTTCGAGCACCTTGATCTCGGTATTAAGATCGAGCAGGTCATCCTCGAGCAGGTTGTGGAGCTGCTTGCGGTATGTTTCGTTGATTGACTGGAGCATCTCTTCAACTTTTTTCAGGGACTCCTCGATCTGGGGTGATTTCTCTTTTGTGCCCGATAGTTCAACGTACCGGTTGACAATTTTTTCAGTTGTGTCGAGGTAGTAGTTTATGAACTGCTTTGCCTTCTTGAGGTCGTCTGGATTTTTCTGAATATATTCAAATATTTCGCTACCGGTCTTGCATATCTCCTGGACTTTTACTGCAATATCGTTCCGGGGGATTGAAACTGTGCGGTTCCGGATATTCCTGAGCTTCTCCATCCCCTCTTTCACGGTCTTCTCCGCTTCGAATCCTGCGAAGTCCTTGTTGCCGCTTTTCTTATCCCCACGGTTGGTAATTTTCTTGAGTATCCTCCATGCCAGGATGTAAACAATCGGCCATACGAGAATTGTCAGCGGCAATATCTGAAAAAAATGATTCATTATGTATGATCCGGCCGTGGCCAGGGTCAGGGAAAGAAAAAAACGGAGTATCATTGTATGTCTCCCGGGAATTTGATTATTTGAAAAAGAAAATGGTTATGGAACTTATTGATAAAAATATCAAAAAGGTGTTACAAAGGCAACATAAAATTTTAAATATCCGGTGTATAATATACCTGTAGAGCAGACATGCACGGGATGCGAAAAGGCCTTTTTTGCCGGGGGAAGTGGAGGGATGTGTCAGATTTTTTCCAGTACTGAGGCCATGAGATCTGTGATTCCGGTAATAAAGCCGTCAATTTTGTCAAACTCCTCTGACGTGAAAGCCGAGAGCACATAATCTGAAACATCCATCTGCGGATTGGATGGGCGCCCTATGCCGAACCTTATGCGGTGAAAATCCGGCGAGCCCGTCTCTGTTATTATTGACCTGAGGCCGTTGTGGCCCTTGTGCCCGCCGCCGGTTTTGTGCCTGTAATCTCCGAATGGCAGTTCAAGTTCATCGTGGACCACTATTAGTTCACTCTGCCCCGTGCCGTAGAAGTCCATGGCCTTTTTTACGGCCTGGCCGCTCAGGTTCATGAAAGTCTGAGGAAAGAGCATGAGCACATCCCGCCCTGCAAGGCTGCCTGTGCCGGTCTCTGACATGAAATTCTTTTTGTTTATGCGGATTCCTTCAGCATGAGCGATTTTTTCACCAATGATGAAGCCGGCGTTGTGGCGTGT
>CAYTSF010000124.1:5763-9665 GCA_964440335.1 uncultured Leptospirales bacterium | reverse complement strand
TTTTTTATAAATATTTGTAAAAGAATTGATTTTCATCATAGACGACAAAGCTCAGCACAGGTGCGGGGACCCATTCTGCCACTATATATTCAGCATATGCTGATGGATGTGGGCTCTAATGGCCACAACAAATCAGAATGGATTCTTTCAGGTCTGACTCTGCGAACACTACGTCACGTTCATGAGCCTTTCGATTATTTCATGATACCGCCCGTTGAGCTTTTCAATAACATCCAGTTTATCCATGGAGTCCTTTGCCCACACAGAATCCGGGTAGCCTGTGCATACCTTGAGAAAAGAACTGTATGCCGCCCTGTAATGCTCAAGGGCATCGGCAGCAGTTTGAAGCAGGCTGCTTTTCCTCACATCAAAATGATACCTGCCCCCCTTCGGCGCATACCTGCTCCAGTTGAAGATGTAATTCCCGCTGTTAAGATGATCAATTGCTGATTTATAATAGGCGTACGCGGGGTCTTTGTGTAATACTATTGATGAATTCATTGAAGGCGCTGCTTCTGCTGTCTGCTTCACCGGGGCATCATTATTTCCCATGAGACAGAGGTAGGCTTCGTTTATCTCCATGAGTACAAGGTTCTGCTCCCTGCGTTTATCGGGCGGAAAAAGGTCAGGGTGGTTCTGTTTTACCAGTTCCCTGTAACGCTTTTTAATCTCATCGGCGGAGGATGAATCATCGCCCCTGAGTATTGATAAATAATTTTTCATAGAACAATTTCCCTGTGAGCGGGGTGTCTGTTATCCTTCAACTAAAATTTGTTATGTGACAGGTCAACTGCGAATATCAGGCTTATCTGCCTCGTCCCTGAGTTCTTCAAGCCTTAACTTCAGGTCGTTCATAATCAGGTCAAGGTTGCTGACCGAGTACCCTGCTGTGGGGAGTTCCTTACCGATTTTTACAAAAACATCGCTGCGGCGGACTATGAGTGTATCAGGCTTGATGATGTGGTATGCCCCCTTGATGTATATCGGGACTATCGGTACGCCGGTCTTGACGCACAGATGAAACAGCCCCTTCTTGAATGACAGGAGTTCACCCGTACGGCTCCTTGTTCCCTCGGGAAAGAGGGTGATCCTGTTGCCCTGCTTAACTTTTTCAGCGGCATCGTCCATGCTTTTAATGGCCTTCTGCCGGTTGCCCCTGTCAACGGATATGTAACCGTTCAGCTTCATGTGCCATCCCATAAACGGAACCTTGAACAGTATTGACTTGGCAACCCACCCGAATTTCACAGGAATGACCGCACTCAATATGAAAATATCAAAGTGGCTTGTATGGTTTGATACGAATATCTGTGTGAGCGATGCATCGATATTTTCAACCCCCTCCACCCTGATTTTTACACGGCAGAACCAGAGAACAGTTTTTGACCAGCTTCTCATGCAGAAATGTGCGACTTTGCCTGACGGGCTGTAGAAAATGGAGGAAATGGATATTGTTCCCCAGAATACAGTATCGATGGCAAAAAAACCCCAGCAGAGAATTGAGTTTATTATATCATATACAGCTCTCATGTATTTCTCCTTTTTGCGATTCACTGAATACCGGGAAAGACTGTAACGAATTGAAGTTCCCTGGGGTGATGCGTTGAATGATGACAAAAATCTTTTAATCTTATCCGCAGCGGTGTCAATGAGAAATTCTGTTTTGTCGCACCCTGCCTGTTCTGATCTGCCGAATACCATTAAGACTGCTACATCTTTTGCAAATTACACTATAATACGCAACATTGAGGCTTTCAGGGGAACCATAATATAAAAACTCCCTATTCATAACCAGAAAATAAAAAATTTTCTTTTTTTGCAACTAATCATTTATTTTTGTTGTTTGACTCTAAATGAATATTTAACTACTATTATGCAGGAAATTAATCATCTCTTACACACACTTTAAAAATAGATAGAGCCACAGGGGGAGTTTTAATGGATAAGGCAGCATACATGCGCAGCATTCACAGCGCAAGCGTAGACACATGCAACAGGTACAGTTCAAATATCCTTTTTAAACACGGCAATTCCACTATCAGTTTCAATGAAACCCTTTCGTTAATAAAAAAACGGGGTGCATTTCTGGCCAAAAGCGGATATAAAAAGGGGGATGTTATTGGAATCCTGGCAGATAATTCATCGGACTGGTGCATTACCTTCCTCGCCATCTGTTCTGCCGGATGCACAGCTCTGCCCCTTGATACAAATCTTCAGAAAGATAGTTATCCTAAAATGCTTAAGACCGTAAAGGCTAAAGCTCTCTTTGCATCCGGAAGATTCATGAAACTGACCCGTTCTCTGCCCGTACATGATATAAGCCTCAATAAGAATACGGCAGATGAATCAAAATTCAAACCTGCGAATGTATCGCCAGATGATACCGCCGCGATGATATTCACATCCGGAACAACGGGCTCGCCTAAAATTGTCCAGCTGACACATACGAACCTTCTGCACATCGCTTACGAATGCACAGCCCTGGAGGAGTACACTGAAAAAGACGTGACCCTTGCCATGCTCCCGTTTTTCCATATCTACGCCCTTGAAGCAACCTTCCTGGCACCGTTCGTAACAGGCAGCATGATTGTTCTGCAGAACTCTCTCAAAGGCCCTGACATTATGAAAGCCCTTGCCGACAACCCGGTCACAATTTTTCCGGCAGCGCCTCTCATGTGGGAACTTTTTTTCAACGCCCTTGCAGCGAAGGCCAAAGCCCAGTCAGAGTTCAAATACAGGATGTTCATGTTTTTCGTGCGCAATGCCCCTGTACTGAAAGCTGCCGGACTGGGATTTATCGTTAAAAAGATTTTCACGCCGGTCCATGACGCCTTCGGCCACTCCCACAGGTTCTTCATAAGCGGGGGCGCGCCCATGAAGCAGGACATCTTCCGCTTCTACAAGAACATGGGATTTAATATCATGGAGGGCTACGGCCTTTCCGAAACAACGGGCCCCATAGCAATCCCCTATTACAAAACCTCTGAGGCAGGTTCAGTGGGTGCGCCAATTACCGGGAACGAAGTAATAATAAAAAGTAAAAACGACGACGGTATCGGCGAGGTATGGCTGCGCGGCCATGCTGTCATGCCCGGTTATTTCGGCAACGATGCCGCGAACAAAGAGGTCTTTGACGCTGATGGTTTCTTCAACACCGGCGACCTGGGGAGGCTTGACAGGAAGGGGCACATACATATAACAGGGCGTTTGAAAAATGTCATTGTACTTGATTCCGGCAAAAAAGTTTATCCTGAAGAGCTGGAGTTCTACTTCAGGCAGTCCCCGTTTATTGGTGAGATTGCCGTTCTGGACAGGCCGGTAAACGGGTCACCCTCGGTATTCGCCGTAATTGTTCCTGTTTCAAACAATGCCACATCATTCAGTGATGTACGCCGTGAGATAAATGAACTGAACAGGGACCTGCCGCAGCATAAACGCGTAGCACGCTTCGCCCTCTCGATCGATGAGCTGCCTAAAAATACAACACGCAAGATACTTTACCGTGAAATAAAAAAGAACCTTGACGAAGGAATGTACCAGGAGCATGAAAACGGCAGCGCGGTTCTCAACATAGTGCTTGCAGGTGACTCTCCGGCCGCGGAAAGCATAATAAGCCTGCTCAAGTCAAAACTCAGAGAAGATACCCTTTACCAGAACCAGACGCTACAGGACCTGGGCATAGACTCACTGCGGCTCATTGACCTGGTGGTTTACCTTGAAAGGGAACTTGGCGTGCTGATAGACGTTGAGCTCATCAGGGACAAACGCAACCTGGGTGAACTGGTTGCCTACCTTGCCACACTTGAAAAGACAGAGGGCTCGTCTCTGGATGAGAGGATACTCAGCGGGCCCATAACAACACGCATGAATCCCTTTTTCAATCCCTTCCACCATGTTGTCCT
>CAYTSF010000124.1:0-5663 GCA_964440335.1 uncultured Leptospirales bacterium | reverse complement strand
ACCCTTGTCATCTTTCCCGAGGGGACGCGTACCAATGACGGTAAACTTCAGCAGTTTTACAGCGGGGCCGCCTACCTGGCAAAAAAATTAAACAGGCCCGTGATACCGGTTTCAGTGAATGGTGCATTCAGCATATGGCCCAGGGGCAGAAAGTTTCCAAAATTATTAACGCGTCACAATTGCGGATTATACGTGGGCGATGCCATTAACCCGGCCGGCTACAAATCCGTGGACTCGCTTAACAAGGCAATGATGGAATCGGTTAAATCCGGAATAGATAAGATTTAACACCGGCAGTAAACTTCTCATATACACAAATAAAACGGGGGAACTAAAATTCCCCCGCAGTATTCAACTATCAGATGTTATTTTATTACCTGATCCTGTAACCAATACCGAGCGTAAAATCAATAATACCGGCATTCAGCGCATCGTTGTCTGATAAAATGTACCTGTACCCGAGGCTGGAGATCGCATAAAAATCTTTGTAGATGGGAACATCAAGGTTTAAACCGATATTGATTCCATACTGGTCACCCACGCATCTTTTGCAGAGAACATAAGTTGTACCGCAATCAACGCCAAATCCAGCGTAGTTTGATCCACCAAGAGTATGATTGATAAAACCGTCCTGGTACTGGTAATAGTCAAATCCGAATTTTACCTGGAACTGTCTGAAAAACTGGAAGTAATAGAGCAGGTCAAGCCTGTAGTTGAGAAAATTCTCCTCACCGGCTCCTCTATAATCAACTCCACCCACTGAATATTCTTTGATAGGAACCATTATCTTGTTAAACGCCAGTTCAACGCCAAAATCATTTCCGGCCGGGGCCTTAAACAGAAGACCTGTGTTAATTGTACTTTTCTGATCAGACAGGTAATAAAAGAATGGAACCTGCAGGCCGAGCAGCATATAAGTAGGATCAACTTTTTTCTCCTGCTTCTGTTCCTTATCTGTATCCTGGACAGGTTTATCCTCTGCAAAAGCACCCGCCATCATGGCGAAAACTGTTGTCAGGGATAACAGAAGAATCATCAACCTTTTCATAAAAAAACCTCCTTTTTTAAACGCAATTATATATTCAAATTAGCAAAAGAGATGAGCAAGTCAATAAAAAAAGAAATTTAATTCCACATTTTCATGTCTGCTGGCATGAACCTAAAATTTGGGCAAATCAGTAATTAGATAACAAACACCGGTTAAATGATAATCTCTTATCTTTCAGGGCACAGTCAGCCATGCAGCTTCATTAAAGTGAGCGTGTGTATTTTCTGGTCACAGTAAAAAATATTTTCTTCATCGCTGGTGATGAATGTCCGTAAAAGTTGGTATATTTATATCTGTCAGAAACTGGTTTTTGACATTTGCTATGATACACCGGCCGACTGCGGTGGGTGGTGAATATTAATCAGACTTGTTTCCTTTCTTGTTTTTACCGGGTCTAAGGGGCGGAGCCCATTAAAAAACCCCCTCCAGGCTTTCTGAAGGTATCAAACGCCTGTTTGGAAACAAGTCAATTATCTGTATATCCATTTTATGAAGGTTAAAATTTATGGGTCACGGACGACAGGGGGGATTATTCCATGCTGAGAGATGAACTGGTCAGGCCCCACAGCATAGTTGTTGTGGGCGGGTCAAATGACCTGTCAAGGCCGGGCGGTGCGATTCTAAACAATATCATTAATGGCGGATTTGCAGGTAAACTATATGTCCTGAACCATGGAGAGAGAAATGTCCGGGGACTCAATACATACGGTAACGTGCATTCTCTTCCTGAAACAGAGTGCGCGATATTCGCAATATCATCATCAAAAATCATCAGTACAGCAGAACAGCTCGCATTGCAGAAAAAAACAAAAGCCTTCATCGTACTCTCCGCCGGCTTCAGTGAAACCGGTCCCGAAGGAAAATTACTCGAAGAACAACTGGCCTCTATTGTAAACAACGTGAACGGAACACTCATCGGCCCCAACTGTACCGGTGTAATCCTTCCCGGTTTTGCCGGAACATTTGCCGGGCCGGTACCCGACCTTGATCCCGGCGGAATCGACTTTGTGTCTGCATCCGGGGCTTTTGCCGTATTCACACTTGAAAGGGCCATGCCCATGGGAATCCGTTTCAGCAGCGTAATTTCAGTGGGCAACTCGGCTCAATGCGGAGTTGAGGAGGTCATTCAGCACTGGGATGAAACCTGTCAGGAACCGGTATCAAAGGTAAAGCTCCTGTACATGGAACAGGTCCGTGACCCGGCTCTGCTGATAAAACACTGCACATCTCTCATTGAAAAGGGCTGCAGAATAGCGGCAGTCAAGGCCGGGACAGGCGAAGCCGGGCTGCGTGCAGCCCGGTCACATACCGGTGCGCTTGCAGGCCCGGACCTTGCTGTGGACGCACTGTTCAGGAAATGCGGAATCACAAGGTGCAGGGGACGGGAGGAGTTTGTTTATACCGCGGGTGTGCTCATGCATAGACGACCTGCGGGGAAAAACGTTGCTGTCATTACTCACGCAGGAGGGCCTGGAGTCCTGGCTACCGATGCACTCACCGGCGCCGGACTTAATGTGCCGCAAATAAACAAAACTGCCTCTGATCGCATCAGAGCCGGACTCTTTCATGGATCGTCTGTCTCGAATCCTGTGGATTTTCTTGGAACCGGAACTGCTGAACAGCTTGACCTCATACTTGATTCAATTGAACATGATTGTCCGGAAATAGACAGCTCTGTTGTAATATTCGGTTCACCGGGGCTCACTGATGTAACGCCGGTTTATGATCTTCTCGATAAAAAAATTGCTGTCTCGCAGAAACCCGTATTCTCCGTGCTGCCCTCAACAATGGCCGCATCTGAAGCAATCAGGCATTTCACCGGATCAGGGCGTATATTCTTTCCTGACGAGGTGATGCTTGCCGGCTCACTTGCAGCAGTGATGAATACAGCCGGTCCTTTTAACTCAAATGTAAACAGGATGGACAGGAATGGTGAACTCAGGATGATCATTGATTCATCAGCTAACGGCTACCTGGCGGCTGATCGCATCGCCCACATCCTTGATCTATCCGGCATACCGCGGGTCAGGGAGTATCAACTTTCATCGGAGGACGAAATCGAAGGAGCCGTGATAAAGTCCGGCTTTCCGGTGGTGATGAAGGCTGCCGGACTGCTGCACAAAAGCGATACAGGCGGAGTAAAGCCTGGCATATCATCAGTTGATGAAGCAAAAAATTGCTACAAGCAGCTTGTAAAAATCAGCGGCGGAACAGGTGTTATATTGCAGCAGATGTTGTCGGGGATTGAACTTTTCATCGGCGCCAAACGCATCCCGCCCTACGGACATATTATTCTCTGCGGCATCGGGGGCATATTTATTGAAACCCTGAATGACGTTTCAGCAGGGATTGTACCGGTCAGTAATGACGAGGCTCTCGGCATGATACGGCGACTGAGAGGCTATGAAATACTGAAAGGTACAAGGGGAAGGCCGGGCATAAACGAAGCAGGCTTTGCTGAAATAATTGTCGCGGTGTCATCGCTCCTTTCAGCTGCGCCCGGGATAAGCGAACTTGACCTTAATCCGCTCATCGGGACTGAAAACTGCATCCAGTCCGTTGACTGCAGGATGCTCATTAAAAAGGAGGGTTAATGCTGAATCTAAACGCAGAAACCATCATACTAATCCTTTATTCAAACGGGGCATTAAACTCCCTGTTTACTGCATTAATAGTGATAACAATCTCAGGGGCGAATTTTAAATCCAACAAATACTTTTCCATATTACTTGCAGTAATATCCCTGTCTTACTTTTACGTATTATTTCTGCCAGCCGAAGTAACAACGACCATCCCCTATTTCTTCGGAGGAATGCATAAATCCGCATTTATATTCGGCCCAGCCTTATACATGTATTTCATGAGTATTGTCAGAAAACGTTTCAGGTTCGACGCAAAAAAAATGCTGCACTTTCTCCCCTTCCTGATTTATACAGCATTAATGATGCCCCTTTACCTGAGCAGCAATAACGAAAAAATCACACTTTACACAAAGTATATGCCATATTTAAGGCCTGTTTTCTTCCTGATATTTTTACATTTCATATCGTATATGCTTTATACCTTTTTTTTTATCAGAAGCAACGGTGTTGTAATACTCAAAAAATTCAAAAACATTGAAAGTGTAGCCATAAACTGGTTCAAGTATCTTTCTCTCATGTCGCTTGGCACTGGCTGCTTTTGCTGTATCATGTATATATTCTATCTTACTTTTAATTACAGCCCTTTGATATTAAACACTGTGACAGATTTTATACTCTTTCTGCTTCTGCACATACTGGCATACAGGGGAATCCGTAAAATCGAAATTTTACAATATATACCAGGCGGCGTCATTTCCGGGAAATATGAAAAATCTGGCATGAGTATGCTTCAGGCGGAAAATTATACTGAAGCAGTTATACAGTATGTCGAAAGAGAGAGAAACTATCTCAACAGCGAACTGAGCCTTAAAATTCTTTCCTCAGCACTTTCCATATCGGAACACCACCTTTCACAGGTTTTCAGCCAGTTTTTAAAAAAAACATTCAGCGATTATATTAACGGACTCAGAATCAATGAAGCAAAAGTTTTAATAAAAAATCTGCCGTCCGATTACCCCATAGTGAGAATTGCCTTTGATGCGGGTTTTAACTCAAAATCATCCTTCAATCTGAATTTTAAGAGAATCACCGGACTTACACCATCGCAATTCAGATACATGAAGGATTCAGGAGAGTTTTAAATTATATTCGTGGAGGTTGAATCATGGATTCTCACCTCAGTATCCTCATTTACCACCGCACGGAAATTTTAAAAAACAAGTCCATCCCAACCGGGTAAGTCGACTTACAGGAATCATCATGATACAAATTGACCATGCTTATATACTACACAAAAAACGGAGAATCGTATGTCTGCATTCAGAAAGGTCATTTTTGCACTAATCACTGTTTTATTTACCGGAGTCCCCGCTTTCGCTGAAGAAAATTTCGGTATCTTCACAGGCGTTGGCGCTGGCTTTGCCAATAATCTTCAGTTCATAGACAGGCTTAACGCCCTCGAAAAAGTCCATAAAGAAACTCCTGTACTGACAGATCCGTCAGTTGTTGAAAAGGAACCCCTTGCTTACGCCGGAATATCTTTTGAAGGCCGTTACTACGTTAATAATGTTGTATATGGATTGGGGATAGGTTATTACAACCTGGCAGAGGGCAAGAGAACCGTCAGTGGAATGAACTCCGGAAACCACTATGTATACATTGACAGAATAGATATGGAATTACTAAACCTTGCTGCCAGTGTATATTACAATGTCAAGTTTGAGAATGAAAATTACCTCCTGCTTGGAGGGGGGCTTCTGTTTAACAGTGGTACATATAATGAAACTGTTTCTCTCGACGTTAATAAAACCGAAGTTGCGGCTGCCGGATACGAAAAGACATTATCAAAAACAGCAATCGGGTGGCAGATGGGGCTTGAGTATAATTTCACTTTTGGCATGATTAACATTTCTCTGGGAGCAATTACACGCTTTGCTGATATTTACAACTATAAGATTGAATATACCTCAACGGTAGATAACCGAGCCAGCGGCGGTTTTACCGGATGTTATCTTTATACAGCTGCGGGTATA
>CAYTSF010000123.1:0-9667 GCA_964440335.1 uncultured Leptospirales bacterium | reverse complement strand
AGCGGTATTCATCTGCTGTTGAAAACTGAAGTGAGCCGTCAAGGTAAAGCCTGAAGTCATCGCCGTTACGCGTGAGGATAATCTCCTGGTACCTGGTCCTTTTGCTGAAGACAATATCATCATAAAACATTTTCTTCTGTATGATTGAATTAAACCAGTCAGAGTTTACTGCCATCATGAGCAGCGCGACAAAAGCCAGTCCGGCAAAAACAAACTCCCTCTTTCGCCTGCCGTAATCAATAGAGAGTATTACAACCACCGCAACAGATATGTTCGCCATCCCCACCAGCAGGCACGTCAGGAACCTGCCCAGAAAAGGAAAGAGCAGCAGGGGGAAGAGCAGGGAACCGGCAAGCCCGCCGATATAGTCAAGCGTCAGGACATTTGATATAATGTCCTTGAGCGCACCATATTTTTTCAGGATCCTTGTAAGCAGCGGGATCTCCAGCCCCACCAGAGTGCCTATGAGTACAAGAAAGAATATATGCAACGCGTAAAACGTACCGGAAAATGAAAAAAGATAGTTGAGGAGCACGACGGAAATTCCGCCGGCCAGCCCCAGCATTATCTCAATGTTAACAAAAGCCCTGAGTATGTCTTTCGTTATAAACCTTGAAAGGTATGAGCCGAGCCCCATGGAGCTGAGGAATACACCTATGGTAATTGAGTACTGCTGCACCGGGTTGCCAAGCAGGTACGACGCCAGCGACCCCAGCACAAGCTCGTAGATTATCCCGCAGAGGGATAAAATAAAAACAGAGAATAAAAGCATTCTCTGTTCGTTTTTTGCGAGATCGTTCTTCACTTTTTACTTTTTATCAGTTTTCAGTTCTGTTTTCTGTTCGACATTTTGTTCAATTTTCTGATCAGCCTGTTTGTTGTTTGATTTGGTAGAGCTGCTTGGAGATACGATTACAGATGCGACTATGATTGCAATGCCGATAAAGACCGAACCGATTATTATGCCCAGCGAAATGTTCTGATCATCTTCAATTTCTTTTTTAAGAGAAAACGGGCTGAAGAAGTTTATGAGCAGAAAACCGAGCCCCATGAGTATTATGCCAAGGATAGAATAGATAACAGTATCTATCACCCCGTGAAGAATTGAAGTCCATTCCATAAAAAACCCCCTGAAATATTTTATATTGTTATTTTCTTTTTACTTGCCGCTTCTGAAACTTCCCGATCCACGCATGTACGGGACATATGTGCCGCTCCCCTGCCTCAGGGATTTTCTTTCATCCCGTACTTTCTTAAAGTACTCCTTCCCCGCACCGGAATATCCGGTATAAGTTGACGTCAATGCAACCGCAGATGAAACCAGCAGAAGTGTTATTATGATGCTCCGTATCATCAGATTCTCCTACACGTCTGTCATTTTAAACGGCAGTTCGTTATATGACTTCGAACGCTTCCAGTTTATAAAGAAGAGCACAGCGAAAATTACAAACATTACCAGAAAATACCTGTAGCCCTTGACTTTCTGGATTGCAACAGTTACAGACTCAGGGTTCCTTACCCTGTTGTTGTACAACTCCAGGTACACGTAATATTTTCCGGCTTCATCAAGGACAAAATCAGAATCATAGCTCAGGTCGGATTCATGCCAGTAGCCCTCATCGTCTCTTCCCTCCTCGTCCCAGAAGTCGCCTGTTATTACATAGGACTCTACTGGTTCCTCGAATGCATCGATTTCGTCAAATAACTCCTTCAGAATTACGGGATCGTTGAATTTTTCGCCGGCTATCGACACAAGCCTGTTCTCGCTCAGGAGCATGAAGCGGAATGACTGCCATTCCATGTTGAAACTCTGCACCTTTTCATCAATGCCGAAGCTGACGTTATAAAGGGCCTTGCTCTCGGGGATTTCAAAGGGACCGAAGAGTATCTGGCTCTGGTACGCCATGGTGCCATCCTCGTTAGCCGAAACATTCTTTGACAAAATGTTCCTCTGCCCCATGACACCCTTTACCTCGGACGAGTAGAAGCAGTTTTTCATTGTGAGCACAAGGCACACAGCCATTGCGGCAATATATACAAAACTTTTCTTTTTAAAACTTTTACGTTTCGTAATTGTGTTTGTATACTTGTCGCTGTATTCGTCAACGCCGAAGGCCTTCAGGATTTCTCCGTGCGGTACACTTTCACCCTTTGTTATTGATACCTCATCCTCGGACTGTTCAATAGTAAAATGGCATCCGTCCTTCCTGAAATCGTAGCATGTGGCCGGTTCACCTATTTCGGGTTTCCAGGGAAGTTCTCCCTCGATGAGCACAATCCTTCCTGTATAGCCCGATGATTTGCTGATTTTTTTCCCTTCAAATTCAATAGAACTGCCACTGGACTCCATGTCTATGGACTGGGGGATGTACTCCTCGTATGACCAGATTTTCCCCTCCTCCTCGACAAAATAGTGGAAGACCCCATCGGATGAAATGGCAACCCATTCGTCCCATGTGCACTTCTCGTATTCCTCCTCCTCCTGGTACCTGAGGCGCCCTATAATTTCGTATTCAATGTCTTTAAATTTTCCCTTAAGGCCAAGCTTAAAAATGGAGGAGTCTTTATCGTAGGTAAGGTCATCGGCAAAAACATGGTAGTATTCCTGCGTGTGCTGATCATAATCCTTTCCGCACTGGACGCATTTAGCCAGCGGGACAGTTACATCCTCCTCTTCCTCGTTGTCATAATACGTACGTGAACTTTTTACAAGCCCGCCGCCGCAAGAGGTGCACTTCAACGAAACGAGTTCTTCCCTATTCTCATCACCCATGGTTTCACCTGATCGTATATGGTGCGCCGGCACCATTCATGTCATGAATTTTCAACAACGATATCACGCTTTAAAACCGGTCTCCCTGAAAACATCTCAACTTCAGATTCAGTATACTCAACCGACACCTTTTTGCCTTCAGAAACAGCATCAAGGTAAACAACCTCTGAACCGGGCTCAACATAGAAGAAAAGCTCTCCCTCACCGCCTTCGACAACGGCTTTGCCCTTCTCTTTTACCATGACCTTTTTGTCACCAACCATTATATTCTGGCCGGGCCTTACAGAATCCACATCGGGAATATCCACTGCCTCATAAAGGTCTGTATAGAGAGTGTATGTCCCTTCGTCCTCAGTAAACCAGGCCTTCTCGCCCTCCAGGTCGATAAACCATTCATCAAAAAAACCTCCCTGGTATTTGTACCTCATACGCCCCAGGGCGCTGAAGGGCCTTCCAAGGATTGTTCCCCTTGACCCCACGCTGAATATTGAGGGGAAATCTGCCAGCTTGGGATACTTGCCTGCAATGGCAAGTCCGCTGTCGCCCACGCGAAGGTGAGTGCCGCAATAATCGCAGACAAACACCTTGCTGAACCTGTTCTTTATCTCTACAGGCGCGCCGCATGACGCGCAGTTCATTGATGACATTTAAATTAACCCTGCTGTGATCCGCATTCAGGGCAGAACTTGGCACCAGGAGCGAGCTGCGCGTTACACTTTACGCAGTTTGCACCCTGAAGGTTTGCGCCGCATGAATGGCAGAACTTGGCACCGGCCGCATTTGCCGCATTGCACTTGGGACACGCTGCCTGCGGAACAACCATCTGTGCACCGCATGAATGGCAGAACTTGGCACCTGCCGCATTTGCCGCATTACACTTGGGACATGCCACCTGGCCGCCGCCCTGCTGCTGCTGCTGTCCAGGAGCCGCATTTCCCGCCATCTGGCCCATCATCTGGCCCATCTGCTGGCCCATGCCCATACCCATGCCAGCGCCCATCATTGAACCGGCCATACCCTCGTTGCCTGCGGCCTTCTCCATTGTGTCGAATGTGCGCTTGACCTTGTAGTCCTCGCCCATGATATTCATCTCTGCCTTGTCAGCCAGGGCCTTCTTGAGGCGCTTGACATTCTCGTCATCATCGGGGATGTTTATGGATTCAATTGCGAAACGGACCAGCTCAACACCGAAGCTTGTAAAATCCTCAACAAGCTTGGCCTTGCCTGCGGAACCTATCTCATCATAATACGCTGAAAGTTTGAGAATGGTAATATTCTGCTTTATCATGAACTCTGATATAAGGTCCTGCATTTTGGGAAGGATCGCCTGGTCCCTCAGGGCAGAACCGATTGCCTCGGTATTAAATGCCTGCCATGTGCCTATTGCCATAACAAGAAACGGTTTAACATCTGTAATGCGGATTGAGTAGGCACCGAAAGCCCTGATAGGCACGGGCAGGTTATAGATGGGGTCAAGCAGCTGCATGGGCTGCTTTGTTCCCCACTTCAGGTTGGGAATCTCTGTTTTGTTTATGAAATAAACCTCTGCGGGGAATGGTGTCTTTCCGCCGAAAGGAAGATTTATCAGTTTCTCGAGGATCGGCACGTTGCCTGTACTGAGAGTATGCCTGCCCGGGCCATAAGAATCCAGGGCCTGGCCGTTTTTGAAGAATATGGCCTCCTGCCCCTCCTTGACTATAAGCTGGGAACCCAGAGCTATTGCCCCCTCGTCGAATTTAAATATTACCTCGCCAGGTTTATTATCCCATTGTACAATATCAAGTAACGCCATTATATAACCTCCATTATCACATATTTTCTTTCATTTAATGTTTTATCAAAATCAAGGACTTTAGCCTTTATGTCTTTAAGCATCTGTTTTAATGCATCTCCCCTTGTTGTCTGGAGCCCCCCTGAAAAGGTCAGGATCTCATCGAATTTGGATATAAGCCTCCAGTCAAATTCGAGAAGACGGTTCTGGTCCTCCTCTGTAATTTTTATTTTTGAGAATGGGCCTGCGGCTCCATATTCCGCATACTGTACCTTTTTTAATACGCCTTCAAGCACATGGGCAAGCGAGTCAACATCGGGCAGGGCCGCAAGGTCTGCCTCCCTTGAAAGTTCACCTGAAAGCAGATTGAGGTTCTTCTTGACCGAGGACACCCTGTCAGCGATAAACTCACGGACCATTCTGTCGGCATCATAATTCTCCGCCTTCTCAACATAGCCCTTGAACCCCGGTAGACCAACGGCTATCCTTGTTATAAAATCCCTGTTTGCCTGAATCTTGCTCTTTAAATTGTTTAAATCAGGTTGCATTTTTTAACCTTATCCTGGATTTTTTTATTTGTGCTTTTTTTAAAACTGGAAATTCTAAAAACTTGCCTGATAAGCCAGATCATATTAATAATACTCTCTTAAAACCCATATAGTCAAGTTTTTAATCTGATTTTTAAGCATATATGAAAATTTTTATTATAGCCTAACTGCCTGCGTTCAGGTCTATTTCATGATAGATTTTCATGAGCATGTCCATGTACCTGTCGCGTGAGGCAAGGTACTCCCTGAGCGTATGGTTTGATGCTACAGATGCCGTTATCTCGCGGAACCTGTCTGTTTCAAACTGTTCCAGCGCATAACCCGATTCCTGCCTGAGCCTTATGGTGTCAGCAAGCTCATTATATTTTTTCAGCATTGTTGCGGCATCAGTGTCTGATTCGACTTTCCCTGACGCGGCAGCAAATTCTTTGAATGCATCAGTACCTCTTATCAGCAGGCCCAGTTCATTGGCTTTTTCGAGTATCGCTTCCATCCTGCTCTCCGGAAATTTTTTTTGCATAAAACAGGTTAGTGAAAGATATAATTATTTGTTACAAATAATACCAATGGCTGCCGCCATTATCCCTTTTTGTTTGACAGAAGAGAACTATAAGTTTATTCTTTACCATATTTTATGAAAATCCATTACAACAGGCGGGGAAGATGTCTGAAATAAAAGAAATAGTCGAGGATGAAAACAAGATAGACACTGTCATGGCGGAGGATATCGAGTTCAGGGGTACATTGAAATTCAAAAATTCCCTGAAAATCAAGGGCAAATTTGAAGGGCGCATAGTCTCGGACGGCCAGCTGATAATTGGAAGGGAATCTGCCATAAGCGCCGACATAAACGCGTCAGTTGTTTCGGTCAGCGGTTCTGTAAACGGAAAGGTTCTTGCTTCAAAAAAAATAGAGATGTTTAAAAAAAGCAGGGTGCATGCCGACATCATATCTCCGGAGATTGTGATGGAGAGCGGGGCTGTATTCAACGGTACCTGCATAATGGACGCCGAATAATCCCGCCATGAGACACCTGGCCGGAATACTGGTTTTCTCATTCTTCCTGATTACTGTGCCGGGGCTGCAGGCGTCAGAAGATGCGCCCAACCTGAATATGGCATTCGGTATATCAGGTTTTGCCGGAATATCAGGCATGAGGCAGGATGTCTCCGGTTTTGAAATACAGCCGGGCCCCTGCGCAGGTGCGGGGATTGTTATTGAAAAGATGTATTCCAACAGGTTCGGTTTCCGCTCCGGGATGGAATATGAATTCAGCAGGGTACTGTTTGACATGGTACAGGGCGTCGACGAAATAAACGCCGGCTGGACCTTTCACAAGTTCATCATCCCTTTACAGCTGATAACTTCATTCAGCACCGAATCATTCTCTTTAAATCTTCTGGCTGGAGTCAATTACTGTCACATTTTTAAAACAACAATGAATGCTTATCCGCCAAACTCTCTCGAAACAGATGAAGATGACGCCTTAAAATATATCGTACCCGACCAGTTCGGGGCATCGTGCGGCATAAACCTGAAGTTCAGGTTTACCAGGTTTACCGAAATGTATGCGGGTGTAACCGGTGAATATTACTTCACGAATGCCCTCGATGAACATGATGACAATAACGATGTACTCAATATCATTGAAGTGAAAATAATCGCGGGATGGATGTTCAGGACCGACCTGTTCCCCATGGAAAGCGATGAATGATAAACGGGCCGATTGATCAGGCCCGTCTGATACTCCCCTACTTCACCTCGGATATGCACTCCACGGGACACTCCGCAGCGCATGAACCGCAGGTAGTACATTCAGCCTCATCAATTTTGCGTTTACCGTCACCCTGTTCGGATATACATGAAACCGGGCATACAGGCTCGCACGCACCGCAGCCTATACACTCATCAGCATTAATTCTGTACGCCATTTAACTCCTCCAAAAAAATAAAATTTCAAGACCGCACAACAGTCCTTTATTCCGGTACGCCGGTTATGACTGCCGGGTTTTACAAAAATACTGTAACATGCTTTAAATTACAGCAACGACCAGAGTTTTTCAATAATTTGTTCTGATTCATCTACACGCATAACAGCGGCAGTAAGTATATACACAGTTCCGAATGTCCCCAGGATAAAAACAGCATCAATGGCCGGGTGCAGGTGCAGGTATGATTTAATCCACATGCGGACCGCAAATCCGAAGGCGATTCCGGCAACAGCAGACACCCACAACTTTAACATCAGGCTTTTCTTCACATGGAACTTCCCGATGACAGAAAAAAGGGATTTCCTCAGCAGGTAGAACTCGGCCCAGCCCGCGATTCCCGAAGCAAGGGTCAATCCCGCAGTGCCATAGACCGCATCATATCCAAGCATTGGGGGGACTTTAACAGCAAAGATAAAACTCAGCGCAGCAGCCATTACCACCCTGACAAGCGCGAACCTGAAAGGTGTCTTCGTGTCATGAAGAGCGTAAAACGCCGATGAAACCAGGCGCGCGGATGTTGATGCAAGCAGCCCCACCGCTGCGCCGCAGAGGGTCAGCCATACAAAAAAAACTCCGTTATCACCAAACCTGCCGGTCTTGTAAAGCGCAGCGGTTATAACATCTCCGAACGCAAGGAAGGCCGCAGATGAAGGCACAATGAAAAAGGCAATTCTTGCAAGGGATTTTTCAAGCCGCGACCTGAGACGGGCCGCAATATCCTCGCGGCTGCCAACGGCGCTGGACATGGCCGGAAGTTCGGCTGCTGTCACAGCCATTCCGAATAGGCTTACAGGCAATGTGTAAATTGTCTGCGCGCAAGTTACTACTGCAACAGCCCCGGACCCCAGGAGACTTGCGATGATTGAATCGATAAATGCGGAAATCTGTACAACACCCCTGCTTATGAATGCGGGGATGAAATTCAGCACCACCCTTCTCACGCCCGTATTTGCTGTTTTCAAAGAAGGTTTTATCCTGCCGAGCAGCCTCCAGACCTGCGGCAGCTGTATTGCAAACTGCAGGGCACTCCCCGCAACCGAACCCCAGGCAGCATAGCATGCAAGTGAATAGGATGAACGTCCCTGACCGAACATGACAAGCGCAGCGATTATGCAGAGGTTCCATGCCACAGGGGCCGCATAAGAAAGAAAAAATCTCCTGTGGCTGTTGAGTACACCCAGGCACCAGGCAGAGAGCACCAGGAGCCCCGCTCCGGGGAAAAATATTTTCACAAGTAGTATGGTGTAATTCCTCTTCTCAGCCGTGAAACCGGGAGCGATGATATCAACAAGCATGGGCGAAAGCATGATGCCAGCGGCAACAATGACTGAAACACAGAGCCCGAGAAGGGCGATTACGGTATTGGCCACTTCACGGGCTTCGTCCTCCCTCCCTTCAGCTCTGAGCCTGGCATAGACAGGTATGAATGAGGCAGAGAGGGCACCCTCGCCGAAAAGGTTCTGCAGAAAATTGGGGATACGGAATGCCGCGTTGAATGCATCGGCCGCGTCAGTGATACCGAAGTAGTAGCCGAAAATCCTCTGCCGCACAAATCCCATTATGCGGCTCAGGAAGATACCTGATGCCACGAGGAGCGAGTGAGATGCAAATCTTCTTTTTGCAGAAGGCGCAGGACCAGATGTGTTTTCTTTTATATTATTTCCGGGCATTTCAACTCCTGTTCAGGAAAGCAGAACAACAGTATGAAATATCCCTTCCCGCATTTATTTGTCAAGCAATAGTGCCGGTTGAACTCCCTGTGCAGGTTCTGGGATGTATGCCATGTAATCCCGCTCTACCTTTCAGTAATTCCATCCTAAAAAAATGAAAGCTGCAATGTTCATCATAACCGGCACTCCATATATCATGGAGAGCGCGAGAAGTTTATGCTTCATTTTTTCAAGGCTGATAACAAGTATAGCCGCGCAGAAAAAGGGAAAATACCCTATAAGGAAAACAAGCCATACACCGGCCAGCGACCTGCTCCAGAAATAGTATTCCCATACCAGGTGACCGCCCCTGTTGAGCAGGCATTCAATAAACACGCAGAATATTGAAAAGGCCACTGCCCAGAACCATTTCTCCGGCAGCCCCAGTATTCTTATCTCTTTTCCTTCAGTCAGCGTGTGATAAAAAATAATCCCCGCAATTGCGAACATGAACATGATCTCGATGTTCCATCCCACAAGCGTTCGCAGTGCAGTATCTCCAGGGGCGGTCCATACAGCTGACCGTCCTGAAAGCACCATGAACCACCCGTTCCATGTTTCGTTGAAGAAATCCGCGCCAAAGATGGCCATTCCAGCAAAGACAGCGTTCCAGTTTCCGGTACTCTTTGCCTCTTTAATCTCTTTTGTGTAAATGTAGAAAACTATTGCCATCAGAGGAATAACATACCACTTGAGTGTGGACAGGTCCCTGAGACCGTTAAGCGCCTGTAATGTTGCCGGTGTCATAAATCCCCCAGAAAAGCCGTTATCATTGTTATAAAAATTGTAATGCATGTACCGGTCATGTTCAATAATAATTAAAAAAATTTTCAGGATTTATAAATCCTGTCGATGATTCCGGCATGCAGTAATAT
>CAYTSF010000122.1:1884-9703 GCA_964440335.1 uncultured Leptospirales bacterium | reverse complement strand
GAAAGGGCGCGTTCCAGAACCTTTTCCAGTTTTTTTTCCTGGTTCATTAAAATCCTCGCTGAAGGAAAGGTCTATACCGCCGGAGCGGCGGTAAGTAAATCATAAAAAGTTTACACCTTCATTTAATCAGAGGAAAAGATCAAGTCATTTTCATCAATGCATAAACCAATCTTATTATGCACAATATCGGGAGGCCGGGGAGCAAAAACTAAAACATCATTGAAAAACCCTTATCGAAGAATACCCTGAGGCAGGAGTCCACTACCTCGGGATCAAAATGTATTCCCCTGTTCCGCCTGAGTTCTTCAAATGCCTTATCAACACCAAGCGCGGCCCTGTAAGGCCTGTGGGAGGCCATAGCCTCGAGAACGTCGGCGACAGTAAGTATGCGCGCTTCTATGAGTATGCTGTCGCCGCTGATGCCGTTGGGGTAACCGCTGCCGTCATATTTCTCATGGTGCTGGAGCACTATATCGGATATGGGCCAGGGGAAGTCAATGTTCTTGAGAATATCAAATCCCATCTGTGAATGCATCTTTATAAGTTCAAATTCAATTTTGCTGATCTTGCCTGGTTTGTTGAGGATCTCCGCGGGTATGGCTATCTTTCCCAGGTCATGTATCTGCCCGGCTATATCAACGCTTTCAATTACCTCGCGTCCCAGGTTCATTTCCCTGGCAATCTCCTTGGCAATATCTGCGACCCTTTTCTGGTGGCCGGCTGTATAGGGGTCGCGTGTCTCGACGGTTTTAGCCATGGCCTCCACGATACCGTAAAGGATACGGCGCAGCTTGTCCATGCTCTCCTGGATCTTCCTGTCATACTCGACCTGCTGCGTTATATCCCTTACGACAATCACCGCCCCCCTTGACCTGCCGCCGTTCTGGCGCATGAGTGTTGAGGTAAAATCCACGGGGATGCATTTATCGCCCGATGTAATATAGTTATTGAATTCAATGTAATTCATGGACATGCGGAAAAACATCCTGCCGTCATCCCTGGGGTCGCTTCCTATTTTTATTGATTCATTGATGTTCCTGCCGAGCATGTCCGCCTGCCTGCTGTTGAGAAGGGCCTCTGCGGACGGGTTCACGTATTCAATCATTCCGGTCTCGTTAACAACCACAACAGAATCCGCGATTGAATTCAGTATTGTGGACATGCGGTATTCGTTCTCCCTGATTTTACCTTCCATTTCATGGCGCATTAAAGCCATCTCTATAGTCGCCCTGAGGTCCCGCTTGTCAAAGGGTTTGATAATGTAGCCGTATGCGTTGCCCTCCTTTGCCCTTTCAATTGTGGAGTAATCCGATGAGGAGGTAATATATACAAAAGGAATGGAATGCCTGCTTGTTATTGTTTTGGCCGACTCAATACCATCAAGCTTACCCTCAAGATTTATATCCATGAGTACAAGGTCAGGTTCATTAATGTCGATTTCCCGCAGCGCCTCCTCGCCTGAAGAGATCGCTCCGGTCAGGGTGTAGCCCATGTCAGCTATGTACTTCTGCATCAGCCTTGAGGTTATCCTGTCATCTTCTACCAGAAGGATTTTTTTCATCCCTGCAAACCTTTTATATTGTATTCATTATTAATTAACAACTTTTTCATCTGTTTTCAAATAATATATCGCTCACCGCATGACCCGGCAGCACGGACAAGGTGATGATTTTTTTGCAACAATCTGTATAGCCCGGCTGTTATAATATATAGATTCAGCAGTTAATTATTCACCTGTACAAGGAATTCCGGTTTTTGTAAACCCGTTCAATTGACGGACATTTTAAAATTCCATATCTCTGTCTTATATACAGAAACGTAGATTGAACAAGAGGATATTAGAAAACTATAAGATGATACTGTAAACCAAATAAAAACATTAAAATAAAACATAATATCCTTGAATTATTAATATAGTAACTTTTTTTTGTAATTGTTTGACAAATATTCAAAAAATTGGGGCAATTCACAATGTAAAAAGCCGGGTAATACCGGTACCGGCATTGAATAGAACAATTAAAAATCCCGTTTTACGGCACATTTCATGAATATACCCGGAATAATTCGTTTTTATAAATTTCATACAAATGGTATATGCAGATCAGGAGGCAATGATGCACAGTCTTGGAATTAATATTGGCTCATCCAGTATTAAATTCGTTATGATGGAGAACGGACGAATCTCGTCATATAAAACAGTTGAACACGAAGGTGACTTTCTTTCCACACTTGGGAATATTTTCGGAAACATGGTGATTCCGCCTGATACAAAAATGCTCGTTACAGGAACTGAAGGCAGGTACCTGATAAACTCGAATAATGTTATTGAATCGATCTGTGTTGAAGAAGCGCTGAAAGACCTGGGGCTCAGGGCTGACGCTTTAGTTTCACTGGGCGGGGAGAACTTTCTGGTCTATTCCATTAACGACGAGTCACGCATAATCACAAGCTTTTCCGGAAACAAATGCGCGTCAGGTACAGGCGAGTTTTTCAAACAGCAGCTCGGCAGGATGGACATGACACTCAGGGACGTGGCAGATGTCCCTGAATCAGCGCAAGTCCACCAGCTCTCCTCACGGTGTTCCGTATTCATGAAGAGCGACTGTACCCATAAACTTAACAAGGGTGAAGCTACCAAGTATGACATAGTCCTCTCGCTGAGCGACGTTATGGCTACCAAGGTTTCCGACTTCCTTAAACGCGCGAAAATAAGAAGCGGCCGTGTCATACTCACCGGCGGCGTCACGAACAACCCGTACATTATACAGTACATCCAGGAGAAGCTCCCTGAGATCGAAATAATCATACCTGAACAGGCCACTTACTTCGAGGCATACGGCGCCGCGATCCTTGCACAGAGTTCAGGCAGCGCTGTCCCGGCAATGGAGAATTTATTCAAGTCATCAGCTTCCGGATTCGGGATTTACCCGTCGCTGAAAACAGCCCTGGGCAAAGTCACATATATTGAACCGCTCAGGGGAAAAGTTAAACCTAACGGCGAGTATATCCTTGGAATCGACGGCGGTTCGACTACAACAAAGGTCGCACTGATTGATATAGAAACAGACGAAATAGTCGCGGATTATTACGGGAGGACCCACGGTGACCCGGTAAACGCGCTTAAGATATGCATCAGTGAAGTGAAGAAACAGGTGCATGACCAGATAGGGGATTCTCCAATAAAAATATCAGTTGCGGCAACGACAGGTTCATCGCGCGAAATACTCGGCGTGTTCATGGAAACCGGTGCTGTATACAATGAAATCATAGCGCACGCCACGGGAACGACATACTTCAAGCCCGACATAGACACCATCTTCGAGATAGGCGGCCAGGACGCGAAATATGTATACCTGAAAAACCGCGTGCCCATTGACTACGCCATGAACGAAGCCTGCTCCGCGGGTACAGGGTCTTTCCTCGAGGAATCCGCTGCAGGCGACCTTAACATTACAGACGTGCGGCAGATAGGCGATATCGCCCTCATGGCTGAAAACCCGCTGAAGTTCGGCGAACACTGCTCGGCGTTCATCAATTCAGATATACGCAAGGCCATACAGTACGGTTCGTCAAAAGAAGACATTACCGCGGGCATAATCACATCAATAGTATCCAACTACCTTAACAGGGTCGTGGGAAACAGGTCAATCGGCCAGAGCATAGTACTGCAGGGCGGAGTCGCAAAGAACAAGGCGGTACCCCTCGCATTCGCCATGCTCCTGGACAAGGACATTACAGTTCCGCCAAGCCCGGAACTCCTTGGCGCCTTCGGCGTCGGAATCCTTGCGAAGCAGAAACTTAGCGACGGCCTGCTCGAAAAAGGTTCATTTGATTTTGATAAAATCCTCGCTACAAAAATAGTATACGAGAAGGAATTCACATGCCGCGCATGCGACAACTACTGCCCGATCAGGGTACTGAACGTCAATGAACACAAGTACATGTTCGGAGGCAGGTGCAACAAGTACGCCAATTCCCGCAGAAAAAAGGTCATTGACGAAAACACCGTATTCAACTATATAGATGCCAGGGAAGACCTGATGTTCAGGGAACTCTCCCCTGACCCTTCATCGTTCATGAAGAAAAAGGACTACACGGTTGGTATCCCCAGGGCATTTTCGGTCTACACGCTGTGGCCGTTCTACTCATGGTTCTTCCATACGCTGGGCATAAACGTCCACCTGTCGCAGGAAATTCTTCCGGAGGGCATTGCACGCGTTGAAAGCGCCTATTGTTTCCCCGCGGAGATCGCCCACGGCGCTGTACAGGCAATAATCGAGGCGGGCTCGGAATTCATATTCATCCCCCACTTCAGGGATATGCCGAGCCACCAGGAGGATGTTCACGCGAACTTCTGCCCCATTACTCAGAGTCTTCCTTACTACATTAAGAAGGCATTCTCAGAATTCCCCGATGAAAAGATACTGTCACCGGTCGTTACATTTAAATACGGCACGGAAAAGGCGCTTGAAAGTTTCCTTGAACTGGCAGGTCCTCTCGGGGTTTCACAGGATGAAATCGAAAACGCTTTCCGCATAGCACATGACAAGCAGCAGGAATTCTTCGCCAGGTACAAACAGATGGGGATTGAAGCAGTGGAGCGCGCAAGAAAGGCTGACCATCCTGTCATTGCTGTGCTCGGCCGTCCGTACAACGCTTTTACACGCGACGCGAATATGGGCATACCCCGCAAGTTTACAAGCCGCGGCTACTCGGTAATTCCATTCGACATGCTCCCCTTCGAGGAGGCGCAGATATTCAACAACATGTACTGGTATTACGGCCAGCAGGACATGCGCGCCGCGTCATTCCTCAAGGATGAAGAAAACATATACATTACTTTCATAAGCAACTTCTCATGCGCGCCCGACTCGTTCATGCTGCACTATATCAAGTGGATGATGGGAACAAAACCGTTCCTTATTCTTGAACTTGATTCACATTCAGCAGACGCGGGTATTGACACAAGGGTCGAGGCATTCCTGGACATCATAGAGGGATACAGGCTCAAATACAGCGGGTTCGAGGAAGAACGCTATGATAACGGACTCAGGTTTATCAATAACGGTAAAGATCCCATACACATTTACGACGTCCACCACAGCAACAAGATTGAAATACTGAATAACAGCCGCGTTAAAATACTGCTTTCAAGCATGGGCAGGCTGTCATCGGAACTCCTTGCCGCCTCGCTTAAAGGCGCGGGATTCAATGCGGAGGCAATGCCCCTCCCTGACATCTATACTCTACAGGCTGCAAGAAGCTACATGTCTGGAAAGGAATGCCTTCCGTCGCAGCTCGTTCTAGGAGGCGCCCTCAAATATCTGCAGTCCGATAAGTACAGGAAGGATGAAATATACCTGCTCTTTGTTCCAACTACTACCGGCCCGTGCAGGACAGGCCAGTATTTCGTATTCTATGAAAATCTGTTCAAGGACCTGCGCATTGAGAATGTAGTTGTAATTACGCTGGATTCGGAAAACTCATACAACGAGATGGGCCCTAAATTTTCAAGGCACGCGTGGTGGGGACTAGTCATTGCGGACTACATGAAGGATATCGAAACATCACTCCGCACCTGCGCCGTTGATCCTGTGGCCGCGATCGCTAAATATGACGAACTCTGGCACGAACTGTCTTCCATTGCGGAAGATGATATTACAAAGACCATCCCTGCTCTTGAGCGCATAGCCGGTGAAATATCACGCATACCGCTCAAGCAGAAAATTGAGGACACGCCCAAAGTCCTTATTGTCGGAGAAATCTATGTGCGAAGGGACGATTTTGCCGTTGATGAACTTGTAAGGATCATGAGCCGCAGGGGAATAATCGGCAAGGTTTCAGGTATCACAGAATGGTTATACTATACCGATTTTGTACGCAAATACGAGATAATGAAGAGGTACAGCCTGCTTCCATGGTATAAACGTTTCTTCTCGCAGGAAATGAAGGAAAGAATAGTCTGGAGACTTGAGTTTATCTGGAAGCACATTGTTGACAAAAAGATCAGGAAAGCCCTTTCTTCAACGAACCTCATTCCATCCGCGCCGCATAACATGGATGAAATTATGGGCAACGCATATGAACATTTTGTGACAAGCGAGCTCGATTCAGAAATATCCATATCCAGCGGCGCCGCCTCGACCGCCATGATGCATGACTATTCGGGCGTAATAAACATATCGCCTTTCGCCTGTCTCATAGGCCGTGTAATCGAGGGTCTCATCACTCCGTGGAGCAGGGACAGAAACTACCCTGTAATGTCCGTAGAGATAGACGGGGCTGTACTTCCTCCCGGAATTGTAAACAAGCTTGAGATATTCATGCTCAATGTACTCCGTTTCAGGAAAACACCTGATACGATGGAACTCATAGAGCATGAAAATTCTGTGGACACCTCGCTCAGCAGGAAGATTAAAAAACAATAAAAAATAGGCCGGCATTAAGCCGGCTTTTTTTTTGCCTGTATAACAGGTGTTTACTGCTGTTCTTTGTTTTCCTTCATACTCTTTTTGTAATCATCAAGGTTCTTGAAAATTTTAGTTTTATCATCCTTGTATTTCTTCATAATACGGTCGTAGGCCTCTTTATACTCCTGCTTTACCTTCTGGATGGCTTCATAGTTCTTTTTCTGCTGCTCCATAACAGCATTGCCTTTCTCCGAAGCTTTCTCAAGTTCCGAATATTCCTCTGACCCTTCGTAGTCCTCCATCAGATTTTCTACGCTCAGCCTTGAAGCTTCGTTCATGAGCATATCATTTTCAAGATCCTCCTCGGCTGCTGCTATCTCCTCGCCTGATTTTTGAAGATCCTCTTTATTTTTGGCGTTCCTGGTCCTGTCGCTCAGGCCCTGCATCTCGGACGAACTCTTATCATTATTCTTGCCGAACTGGTCAAAGTGTTCATTATATTTTTCGGCCCTGTCGCCTATATCATCGGAGACAGCCTCATTTTTTTCGCCTTCCCATTCGTCTGAATCCACCGTATCATAGACGATTTCAGGCTCATCACCAAGTTCAGCTTCTATGCTCTGACCCTCTTCCAGTTTGACCTCTCCATAGGCATTATCAATCTCCAGGCTCCCTTCACTCAGGTTAACAAGGGAATCACCGCCCTTGCTTACGGAAACCGTAAATTCTGTTCCCCTGACCGCGCAGACAGTTGTGGGGGAATTAATTTTATGCACGCCTTTTTTAAGTTTCCCGAACTTCCCCTTGATTTCACCTGCTACTACCGTGATATCAGATGATCCTTTAACATTCTTGCTGCCGATCTGTACAATCGTGTTCTCCTGGATCGTGATCTTGCTGTTATCATCGTATACCACTTCGACAATTCCGCCCTTTGCTGTCTTGATAACATCACCTTCTTTAATCAGGTCGCCGACTTTAATTGATGCAGCCTTGCCGTCCCTTGTTACAGTTGCCTGCCCCAGGAAAAATGTGACCTTCATGGAATAACCCATAACAGGAAAAAGCAGAAATATTATTAAACAAACTGAAGATAAAGTTTTTTGTATTTTCATAGTAATTACCTCGAAATGAGTATACGAAATATGATGTTTTTGTCAAGTTTTAGTTTATAAGCAGCAGGAAGGCCCGTAACAATAAGGGGTCAGAGTATGAATCATGCTTGAGATAAATTTGACGCATAATAAAAAAACGCTCTGACCCTTAAAAAATAAAAAAATTATCAGTTTTTTTCGAACAGTTCCACCTCCGCGGACGTATTACTCATTAAAAATACTTTAACGGAGATAACATGACAAGGCCATTACGAAATATTGCTCAGGGCTGCACCCATCACTGTTACACCAGGT
>CAYTSF010000122.1:0-1784 GCA_964440335.1 uncultured Leptospirales bacterium | reverse complement strand
GCATTGACAAACCATACCGGATCCTGGTGATTGAAAAGAAACATGCCGCAGGGCGTAAACTGCTGCTGACTGGCTCGGGAAGCTGCAACATAACACATTCAGGCCCGATAAAAAATTTTGAATCAAGTTACGGACCAAACGGCAGATTCATGCGGCATGCGCTGGCAGGATTCAGTAATACTGATATGGTAAGCTTCCTCTCGGGTAATGGAATTAATACAATTGAAACTGATAACGGGAAAATTTTTCCCGAAACAATGCAGGCAAAAGATATACTTAACCTGCTCATCGAGCTGTGCAATAAACATGACGTCACGATAGTCTATGATTCACCTGTTTCAGAGATGGAATGTACCGAAAATAAATTCAGGGTCAGAGCAGAAAATTTAATTTTCGAATCCGCTTTTTGTGTTATAGCATCCGGCGGCGCATCATATCCGGTTACCGGATCATCGGGTGACGGATACAGACTCGCGGAACTCCTGGGACATACAATTATTCCGCCAAAACCTGCTCTGACCCCTGTAACAGCTCTGACCCCGGGTACAGCATTTCCGCCGGAACTTTCCGGCTTAACAGTAAAGAACAGCACAGTTTCAGTAATCCGCGCCGGTAAACAGGTTGTGTCGCGCCGGGGTGACCTGCTCTTAACCCATACCGGTCTTTCCGGACCTGCAATACTTGACCTGAGCCGGAACATTTCACCCGGTGATACAATTGTTCTTTCATTTACATCGCATACAAGAGAATACATTGAAGAGGAATTTATTCTTCTTTCCAGGAAAGAAGGCAGGCGGAGCATTAAAAATCTTCTGCATTCATTCGATATACCTGAACGGCTTGTCCTGTTAATTCTGGAAAAATCCGGAATACCCCGCGATAAAAAATCATCGGAGATAAGCAGGTACGAAAGGAAAAGGCTCCTTGAAAAAATAACTGCATACCCGGTCACAGTTGCGCAAACAGGCGGCTTCAACATTGCCATGGCTACGGCAGGCGGTGTTTCAACAGGGGAGATCAACCCGCGCACCATGGAATCAACACTTGTCCCCGGACTGTTCTTCGCAGGTGAGGTAATGGACATTGACGGAGATACGGGCGGGTATAACCTGCAGGCTGCTTTTTCCACAGGGAAACTTGCGGCTGATACCATAAGCAAACGTCTCAAAAATCAACAGGGTCAGAGCCTTTAATAAATAGACTTGTTGACACATTAACACCCCGGGAATCTTCTGTTGATAGAGAAAAAAAACCATGACAATCACTGTAAATCCCTGCAGGCCGGGATTTGGCTCATCATGTTCATTCTGCTGCGGCAGCCATAACTTCACGCTGCCCCCCGGGCAGATCGAAGAACTGTTTATTAACCGCGGACTGCATTATAACGGAACACCCGAAGCCAACCCTGAACATAGCTGCGAGAAAAAACTTATAAAAGAAGGGATGCAATGCCCCCATATTGGAATTTCGGGGTCAGAGCCCTCCCTTGTCTGCTGCCTTGCATACAATGACCCTAACAAGGGGTCAGAGCTGCTCTCCTTTTTCAGTGGTACATGCAATCACTTTAAATGCGTGGCCTTTAATTACCTTACCGACCGCGAGGTACTATTCGCCGCAGCACTCATGAAGGACTGGTACTATTACAGCCTGCTTATAAACTGTATTGAAACACTTAAAGACCTTTATGCCGAATACGGCAGCCCTGAAAATGTTCCGGAAGATGTTCTCTCAGATGTTAAAGAAGAACTTGTTCAGAAACTCATGGAAGATGATATGATATGATA
>CAYTSF010000121.1:0-9738 GCA_964440335.1 uncultured Leptospirales bacterium | reverse complement strand
GTCTTTTTGATATTGTATAGCCGTTCGATTTATCATAAGAGGCCGATAAATAATAATAAAAGTCACCCACGGGCGCGCCGTGCGATACGCTGAGAACATAGTTCATGTGTTCAGCATATTCTGCAGAAATGTTGGTATACATTTCAGAGGGTTCTTTTTTAATAAGATTGATTGAACCGACGGTTCCCCGTGCGCCGTACAACGCGGAGCATGTGCCACGGCTTACGATTATCTCCGAAATGTCCAGCAGGCCTATATTATCTATGTCCATGTTGTTTCCAAAGGCGTCGATTATTGGAATGCCGTCAACAAGTATGGCCACCTGTGACATATCATATCCGCGCATGGTAAATTTAGTGGTGCCCTTTTTCTGTGTTGAGATCTGTATGCCCGGTACCTGGTACAGGACATCCTTCAGCAGCTTGTCGCTTCTTGCCTCAATATCTTTTGATGTAATCCCGGTTGTTGTGCCGGTTTTATCAATTGTGTCAAGGCGTTTCCCCTTGACCACAACTCCATCCTCCGGGTGAGCAGGAAGAACAAATGCCATAAGTAAAATTATTATATATTTCAGAACTTTCATCAGTGTAACATTGCGCCTATTATTGAATGATGTGCAGACAGAATTTTTTTAAACGGCCTGAAACGCAGCGTTGCAGAATATCCCGCATTAATTCATGCGATGAGCCCCTGCCGGCTCCGGGATTCATCGCATGGCCGCTGTTATTTCGACCGCATTGAATTATTTGTACTTCGCATACGCCGGCGGGTTCTGGCCAGAAAAATCGTATGTGACGCCGGTGGCCTCAACTTCAATTCTTTCAGGGTGATAAACTTTTGTCCCGCTGACCATTTCGCCACCGCTGACCTGGCAGATCAGATCATAATCCGGCAGGTAGTACGCCTGCTGCATTTCTGCCCATGTCCAGTCAGATTGAGAGTAGGTATTATCCAGGGCCGCAATGGTGTATTCATAAGTGGACGCTGTGCCGCTTGCTACAATGTAGCTGGTAATGAACTGGTCAAGGGAAATGGCATTCACATCCGCGTAATCCGCTGCGCCGTCTGTAAAGGAAATCTTGGACACAGTGAATTTTGTTGTCGCCAATCCGCTGACCGTAGTATAATAGGCATCATCCACATAACTTGTTGTTGTTGCCCCAACCTCAAATGTGACAATGGTACCGGCTGTATCAGGCCGCTTCACATCAATCGTGCGGAACATGTAGATGTCATAGGCATAGGAGACATTGTACATGTTGGCAAGGGTGCCGCCCGCAGCCGATGTCAGAGGAGAATGTGCTTTTGCCGTATAAGATAGATCGAGCAGATAAAACTGACTGAACTGGTCCCATGTTAAATCAGCGTTATAAGAACCTTTACTTCCAAACTTGGTGCGGTTGTCAAATCCGTCATTATTTGAAACAACTACATAGCTATATAACTTTCGCGCATCATTTGTGCCAAGCTTTGACTCAGGATCAGGCGTGGCAGCTATTACCTTATCTATATCAACAAACTGGCTTAACGCATAACCATCAACATACGTTGAAGGCGTGCTGTATAAAATGTTTGTTAAAACAAGGGTCGGGTCATAAACGTCAAACAGTTCCACCTTTTCATTTGCGGCAGTACCACCGTTATCCATATATGTTTTCTGGTCAGGCATCGTAAAGTGAAGGTACGACGCAACGGGCAGGATATCATCTCCATCCTCGCCACTATCAGAACCTGAACCTGAGCTTGTACAGGAAACCAGGCTCAGCGAGAGCATTAATAACCAAAACAAAAAATAAGATTTTTTCATGTAAATCCTCCTGGATGTTATTCCATCATTATTTCGTAAACGGCGGGTGTTTAACTCGCTGTAAGTGAACCGGCTTAAAACTGATGGATAAATTTTATATTATGCTAAAAATGGCATTTATGCACAAAACAGCATATATGCCATTTTTAGCATAAATGCTGTAATTAACATATATGCCAATAAAGACATATTAAACGTGTCAAGGACTTTTTTTACACCCGCATATAAAACACATTGAATAAAAAGACCTGCTCCCAAACTTGCGTCAGATAGCTCCAGAAAGCCTGAAGAGTGCTTTTTTACCGGGTTTAGCCCCATATTAAATAACCATGCCGGATTAAGCCAGGTACAGGACTGCTGTTTCTGCAGATACTTGAAGTGCTGGAATCGAGGCTAAAGACAGCCTGACTTGTCGGTGTTGAGTCCATGACGGCTAAAGTTGCTGTAAGAAAAATCGCCCGTGGGGGATGCGGTGAATTTCTCCGTGTTCCTGTTTACGGGGAGAAATTAAAAAAAATGCGGGATGTTTTTGCAACAATCCAGGCTTTCCCGGTGATTTGATGATCGGGTTTTAATCACCACTTATGAGGGCAAGGAGTTCATCAGCAGAAATCTTGCCGCTCATGTCCGAATCCTCAAGAAGGCTGTTGGCAAGGTCCCTTTTATGTTTGTGCAGATCTACAATTTTTTCTTCAATGGTGTCCTTCGCCACCAGCCTGTAAACTGTTACAGGCCGCTGTTGGCCTATTCGGTGCGCCCTGTCAGAAGCCTGGTCCTCAACAGCGGGGTTCCACCAGGGATCCATGTGTATTACATAATCCGCTGCTGTGAGGTTCAGGCCGAAACCTCCGGCCTTGAGGCTTATGAGGAATATTTCACCATTACCGGACTGGAACCCGTCCATGGCCGCTTTGCGCTCCTTCATCGGGGTGCTGCCGTCAAGATACTGGAACGGGATATTCCTTGCTTCCAGATACCCCTTCAGGATTGACAGATGGTCAACGAACTGGCTGAACACAAGGGCCTTGTGCCTGTTCTCTATGAGTTCATCTACTATTTCCGTGAATGCCGCGAATTTTGAACTGGGAAAATCTATGCTCTTTTCAACAAGCCGGGCGTTGCAGCAGGCCCTTCGCAGCTTCATGATTTCCGCCAGGATCTGAAGGTGCCTCTGCCCCGGATTAATGCCTTTATCCCCGCTTATCTTTTCAATGGCATTAAGCCGCAGCGCTTCGTAAAAAGCCTTCTCCTTGCCGCTCAATTCAACATGAAGAGTAATATCTGTCTTTTCGGGGAGCTCATCAAGAACTTCGCTCTTCATCCTGCGCAGGAGGAACGGTGAGATGAGTTTTTTCAATCTCTGCCTGGCGCCCCGGTCATTGTTCTTTTCAATGGGTATGGCGAATTTACGGTTAAAACTTTCAAGAGATCCCAGAAGCCCCGGGTTTAAAAACCTGAAGAGGTTCCACAGTTCGCCAAGATGATTTTCAACAGGCGTGCCCGTTGTTATCAGTCTGAACCCCGCGCTGAGACTCATTACTGCCTGCGAACGCTTTGTTGCCATGTTCTTTACTGACTGCGCTTCGTCAAGGACTACCATCTGCCACCTGATCTCTTTAAGCGCCTCTGCGACTCCATCCTGCTGGATCATCCCGTAACTGCATATAAGTATATCAAAGGGGCCCAGTCCGCCGAGTATTGAGTCTCTATCTTTTCCGGCGTACTGGAAGGCGTTCAATGTGGGGGCAAACCTTGCAATTTCTGAGTGCCAGTTTATGCACACCGAAGCCGGGGCAACCACAAGTGAAGGCCCGTCTGAAGCGCGGGTAAGCAGTATGGAAAGGGCCTGTATTGTTTTACCCAGCCCCATGTCATCGGCAAGACACGCGCCAACTCCCCAGTGGGAAAGTCTTGCGAGCCATTCAAAACCCTCAAGCTGATAATCCCTCAGTTCGGCCTGGAGGGTTCGTGGTAGTTCTGGTTTGAAATTTTTCAGATCTTCCAGTCTCTTCAGGTGTTCCTTCCACTCCATGTCAGCCTTGAGGCTTGCAGCCTGGACTGCCATCTCGTCTATAAAAGAAGCGGCCAGCGGCGAGAAGCGGAGCCCGGATTTTGTCAGCTCCGAATATGAGCGCAGATCATCAAGCTGTTTCCGGAACTTTTCTGTCAGGGCAACAAAGGAACCGTCGTTCATCCTGATAAAGCGGCCGGGGCTCTGTTCAAAGAGTTCAAGGAGCTGCCGCATCTCCATCACCTCGCCGTTTTCCAGATCAAGCTCGCCCGACAGGGAGAACCAGTCGTTCTCCTTCCTGATATTCATATTGAAATTGGATATTCCGGCCCGGCCGCGCACCCTGAGCCTCTCTCCTTCGGGCCATTCGATTATGGCCTTATCTCCGGCATCCTGAAGTTCAACCAGGGCCTGAAGGCATGTATCAGTTTCTTCCAGAATCCAGTCAAGGTCAGAATCAGCCATTCGTGTCTGCAGCGTGGGGCAGATTTCCAGCAGTTCCGTAATCTCTTTCTCCTCCAGCGTAATATCACGTGTTGTGCGCAACTTTTTCCCTTTAACATCGGCGATAACGTTTCGCCCTCCTTTGCCCGGCCTGTAATAAGGCCCATCGCCCGCGAATGGCCTGCAGAAAGCCGCGAATTTAAGGCCTTCTCCATATGGCAGTACCAGAACATGGGGAACGGCAAGGGGTTCCACAAATTCCGCGCGGGAACCATCGCCGCTTATATCCGAGTGGATGCTGATTGAACCCGACAGTGAAGTAATAACATCGAGCACCCTTTCTTTCTGGTTTTCCGGAACAACAAGCCCGGATCGGCCCAAAATTTTTACAATTTTTTTATGTTGGGACGTCAGTTTGTACAGTTTAAATTTTAAAGGAGTTTCGGGCTCCAGTTTGAATTTTTCGTTTTCATCGATATCATCGGGATAGAAGGATATTTTTAATGTATTACTGTCCGCTTCGGTTATGCGTAATTCAGGTTCCGCGCTGATAATTTCCAGGGACACCTCCGTCTCCATATCAAAAAGCAGTGGATGGCCCGCGAGTTCCACAATGGCCGAAGGGTCTATTGCATATTCTGATTCACCATAGTAGCCGTATGAATACACGTCTATGTGAGGGACCACGCTGCGGTCCTGTTCTGTCAGGTAATCAATTTTTGACCAGTCACTTGCAAGCCTTTTCAGCGATATGTTCCTTCCGCTGCTCCATCCTTTTTTGGCATTATAGCTCTGCTCCACAGGCTGAATATGTCTGCAGTAAGCCAAACTTTTATCGAAACCAATAAACCAGACCAGTCTTTTATTCTTTTCGGCAGCGCGGGTTTCAGCCGAGGGTTTACTTGTAATGGAGCCCAGGGCGTTTAACGCGATCTCCCAGTTCTCCTTTCGACGGATCAACTCCGTAATAAAAAAACCGTTTAATTCACTTTTCAGTTCATGCGCCCTGGCTTTGTTTTTCTCATTGTTTTCTACAATATCCAGCAGATTATTCAGCTGCATCTCAATCCATTTATAGCCGGCCTTTTCGGACAGTTTAAGCATTTTCTTTACAGCCGGCAAAGGGCCTGCCGCATTTTCCGGTTTTACCCATAACAATACAAATGCATAAATAATTATATTCCAGTAGTTTACTTCCGGCACCATTCCGGGCATAAGTATTTTATCAGTCTCCAGGCCGCTTATATAAACGCACAGGTTATGCAAAAGAGAAAACGAGAGATAAAAAGGATGGCTGCTGTCTGCAAGGACCCTCCTGGAATAATCAAGGGCCTTTTTGTAATTATCATTTTCGCCGTTATGAAGCAATGTAAAAAAGTAGAGAACGCCCGTGTAAGAGGCAAAAACGTAATTACGCTTTTTGGTATTTTTTTTGGCCTGGCTGATCGCCAGATCAAAGTTTGCGAACGCACCCTCCATGTTCCCCTGGAAAAAATCGAGAATCCCATTTGTTGAATAGTGAAATTCAGCAGCCATTTCAGGGTGTAGTTTTTCAATTTCCTCCCTTTCAGCCATGCGTCCCTGCAGTAGAAGGTGCTCGCAAACAAAGGCCATCAGCGACGGCCCGGACTTCGGTTTTTCTGACCTGCAGTCTTCGACGAGAAATTCTGTTATTTCAGGATTGATCGCAGAATTCACAAAAGAATCCATTATAAAACCGCTGAACAGAATATCAAAATGATTATCATTGAAGTTAAACCCTTTAATGAATTCAGGATCAAAAGGCGTGATTAATAAGGAGAGAATTTCCTGCACAGGGGGGTATTCCCGATTTGATCTGTAATACATGTTAGCCTGAATTGTTTTGATAACATTAAAGAATTCTTTGTCCCCCCTGTAAAGAGCAATGCGCGCCAGGCGGAACATCACCCCATAGGGCACGCCGTAATTTTGGGCAGCCTGTTTAACTGTAACATCTTCAACGATCCTGAATATGGTTTTAAGCTTCCCGTCATGAATGGAGTTTCTTATTATTATTTCAGAAATTTCAGGATTACATATATTACTCTTCCCGTTATCAAGAACAAGCAGCGACAGGTCGGCCAATGTTTTTATGTATCCCGTAAACGTCTTCCCGTAAACAGCCGCGTAACCAAGAGAACAAAAATCCTTGCTGTTTAAACATTCGATTACTGTTTTCTGTGTCGCTTCGCGGTATAAAACTGAATAGATGAGAAGAATGAGCCTGTTAATCTCCGGCAGACTTGAATAGTCTGATAATAGTTTGTCCCTGTTTGAATTCATATTGTTTATCAAGCTATCCTTGAATGTTTAAGGTCGATGTATAGGTTCTGTCAGGATCCTCCCGCAGACCTGCTCGATAATGTCGCTGTCCCGCTGAAAGCAATAGAGGTTAAACTGGTTTTGTTTTCAGCGAAAAACTGACATTAAAAAAACCATAATACGACTGATATAGAAAACCGTGCAGATGTACGAGTCAAGATAAAAAAGATGAATTAAATGTTTGTCAGTCTTACAGATGCAAGTCGTTTTAAGACAACGCCGGTTTTTATCCGGCCCTGTTTGAATTCCCTCTTATGAATGCAAAGAGTTCATCAATTATTACCGATAAGCCGTAACCGGATTTTACCGGCCTGAAGATTTTTTTGAAGAGAGCGTTGAAAAGTATTATTTTTATTAATCATTGCCGGGCTATGGTCACCCGGCCTTCAGATGTGGCCAGCTTTGGTAAATCAGAATTTAACATAAGTCTTAATATTACGGGAGGTTCAATATGGCAAATTCAGCAGACAGGATAAAAGATATCAGAATAGGGAATATTTTCAGGTGGTTTTTAATATTCTTTCTGCTGGACCCCCTTGTGGCAGGCATAATGCTGACAGTGATGCTCGGCATGGAAAAATTTTTTTTGCTGGCCAAAATACTTGGGATCCTTGCTCCGCCCATACTCGCTGCAATAGCAGTATACGTCTACCTCATGTCGCGCAGAGGCTCAAAGCTTGTACAGGCACTTGCCTCAGGCGATGACACACCCGGTCCCGGAGCGGAAAAATTTTTCAGCACATATTCTTTCAGGATAGCCCTCCTCTTTTTCATCGGAAATTCCGGCGGACCTTTACTCGTATGCATCATGGGGCTCTCCAGCGGCATAATCAGTTCATGGCAATCAGGCCTCTACTTCTTTGTCACCATGATCTTCTCAACGGTGATATTCACATTCCTGCTGTATTACATTTCAAAGCGGGAGCTCTTCCCTCTCAAGCTGAGGATCGCATACCAGCCCCTTACGATATTCATGAAAATCTCTGTGCCGATTATAGCGCTCATGATGGCGCTGCTCCTCATACTGAACCTCACCATATATAATCTTATCATCTCGAGCAACCTCGATTCCAACAGCAGGCACCTGAAGAAATACCTGAGTATTGCGGCGGAAAATTCCACAGGGTATTTCAGGAACACTGCCGCTGAAATTGAAAAGGCCATCGAGGTTAACAGGCTCGACAGCATAGATATCAACGCCATAGGACCTGTTCTTGACGGCCTGAAAAAAAGCGGTGAACAGTATGTTGAAAATTTTTTTGCGGGTACCCCTGACGGCAGCATTATAACCAATGAGGGCAAACGCCTGAGTATAGGGGACAGGGAATACTTCATAAGGCTGAAGACCGAAAAGAGGACTGTTTACTCGCAGATGATAAAGAGCAGGGCAACAGGCGCAAGCTCAGAACAGAAAGAGGGCATTGACCAGGTGAGCCTGGCAATATCCGACCTTGACAGCATGACACAGCAGAATGCCTCGCTTGTTGAAGAGATCGCATCCTCAAGCGAGGAGATGAGCGGACAGGCCATGGACCTGAAGGAGATGATATCCAGGTTTAAAATCTGATTATCCGGATTAGCAGCATCATATAATTCTTAAAGTTCCATTGGCCGGCAGTCACCCGGCAGGCAGACTTTCATTGCCGGAAAATAGAGCGGTGCCGTATTAACGACAGCGATTTTTTCCGGCGGCATTCTGCCTTTACATACTTTTTTAAATACTGAAAGTAAAAAATTCTTTTCATGAATATCATACATTTCATAAATTGGTTTTTCACAGTTGCTATTGTCTCCGCGCGTCACCGGCGCACGGAGAACTTAAAAATATGTGTATACCATTTTATAAAAGGTATAAATTAAAATTCAGTACACTGAGATAATACCGCCAGGAGAAGGGATGCTGAAAAAAATTATTATATCATGCTGCACAGCCCTGATACTCTCTGTTGCAACCGGTGCGGATGCGGCAATTGAAATTTTCTTATCAGACGTCAACATAGAAGACGCAAAAAACCAGTACGGGGCAGGAGGGTCACTGGCCTTCAATATAAACGCGGACGTCAGGCTTCTTTTCAGGGGATCATACACGGTAAGCTACGGCGAACGGACTGTATGGGGCACGGAATATGATCTCAGGTTTCACCATTTTACAGCACTTGCGGGGATGGAGTATGAGCCGCCTTTCGCTTTTCTCTCGAACAACAGGCTGCACTGGAGAAATTCCATTCTTTGCGGATATTCAGACACAGGCATCGAGGTTTATAATCCCGTCAATTCATCAGCAGGCGACTCAGGGTTCGCAATCGCGTTTAACACCGGCATGGGCTTTGACTGCACGCAGCACATCCAGGTATTCGCTGAAACAGGCTGGCATTATTCCTTTTACACGGGCGAGCTCAGGGACTACGACATTTCCGGTATACAGTTTTTTACAGGGGTAAGGTATGCATTTGAAGGCGATAAGCAGATATATGAAGAATACTGGTAAGCTGAAAATTTTTTGCGCAGCGCTGCTGGCCATGATTGCAGCGTCATGCGGCGGCGACGATATCGCAGATGCGGCTTTTAAAAAAATGTCCACGGTCTACTGTGGCGGGTACAGCATGAACAGTTCAGGTATACAGGTGCCCGGCTACTGGAAGGATGGCGAATGGACCCCCCTCACACCAATTGATGCATCAAGGAACGCCGCTGTCACATCCATGCTTGTAATCGAGGGGGATGTCTACTGCGCAGGATACTGCTATGACAGTACATCTATCATGGTTGCCGGTTACTGGAAAAACGGAACATGGACCAGATGTACGCCAGTTGTTGCGGGAATGGATTCATGCGCCCTGTCAATAGCGGTATCAGGGGATGACGTGTACTGCGGCGGTTACAGCATAGCAACTGTAGAACAGCCGGGGTACTGGAAAAACGGCGAATGGACAAACCTTACCAATCTTGATCCATTTTCCAGCTCAAGGGTCAACAGCATCGCGATATATGGATCAGATATCTACTGCGGCGGATACAGTATAAATGCCGGCAGTACTTATCCGGGATACTGGATGAACAACAGCTCGTTTTTTATGCTCCCCTCAATTACGGCAAATAATTCCATTGTAAATTCAATAACAGTACGGGATGG
>CAYTSF010000120.1:1646-9827 GCA_964440335.1 uncultured Leptospirales bacterium | reverse complement strand
GCTCGTAAGGATCGGCGATGACGGCAGGGGATTCAACGTCGCGGGCACATCGCCGGGCATCGGCCAGAAAATAATGAGGTACAGGGCAGAGATGATCGGCGCGTACTTTGCCATCACTTCGGGGAGAAATTCAGGCACCACTGTCCTCATAGAGATACCCGGCTCAGGCATCGATTACCGGCTGAACACAGAGACTTCCGGCAGGAGGGCCCGTGAAAAATAAGAGCAGGATATTCATTGTTGAGGACCACCCGGTATACAGCCTGGGGCTCAGGGAACTCATACTCCACGAGGAGGACATGGACGTGTGCGGCACTGCCGAAGACGCAGAGACCGCATGGAGGCTCATCAAAAAAACCGATCCGCATGCAGTCATTGTTGACCTCATACTTAAAAACAGCAGCGGCATAGACCTCATACGCAATATCAGGAAACTGCGGGATGACCTCCCGGTACTGGTCATCTCCATGATGGACGAGATGCAGTACGCGGAGCGCGCCTTTGCAGCAGGCGCCTCGGGCTACATCATGAAGCACGAGGCATCGGGACTCATCATTGACGCCATACGCGCCGTGCTTTCGGGCAAGCGTTATATGAGCGAAGCGATCACAAGCGCTTTCGTCGACCGTGTTATCAGCCGGGGCAGCCGCAACAGGCCCACCGGAGTTGAGGCGCTGACTGACCGCGAGCTCGAGATATTCAGGCTCATCGGGAGCGGCTGCTCCACGGGCGAGATAGCGTCGCAGCTGCGCATCAATGTCAAAACCGTGGGCACTTACCGTGAAAGGATAAAACAGAAACTGGGTATCAAATCGTCGGCATCCCTCATCCGCGAAGCCATGAACTGGCTCTCAAGGTTCAGGGGGGATGACGGCGTATAACACACACACCATCGTAGGTGATCAACCTACAGATTAATAAGTCCACGCCTGATAAAAATATAATCCTGCGGACTATTTCAAATTAACCTGACATTTCATAATATGCAGACATCCTGTGATACTGCCGGCACCGGATGCTGCACATGCCGGCCCACGGGAAATCAAACTGCGGGAGAATTTTATGAAAGAAAAAAAAGGTGAGATCCAGAATGATGTAAAAAAATGCGTCGATGACGTCCTGAACTATATGGGAAACGAAATAACATTCGGCATGACACTTGCACTGGGCAAACCGGTTTTATTTATAAACGAGCTTTACAGGAGGGCCAGGGAGGACTCCTCAATTAAACTGAATATCATGACAGCCCTTGCCCTTGAGCGGCCCCGCATGAAGAGCGAACTTGAGCGCAGGTTCCTGGGCCCGCTGGTTGACAGGGTATTTGAGGGCACTCCCGAATTTGACTACATGCACGACTTCCGCGACGGCAGGCTGCCAAAAAACGTCGAGATCTACGAATTCTTCAACAAGGCCGGCGGCTACATGAACACCCCCGAGGCGCAGAGAAACCACATCAGTTCAAACTACACGCATGTTGTGCGCGACCTGACGGCATTCGGCTGCAACGTCTGGGGGCAGCTCATCGGCTGCCGTGAGGAGAATGGTAAGATGCTCTACTCCATGGGATGTAATACCGACGTCACCATTGATATGATTGATGAACTTCACAAGATGCGCGCCACCGGGAAAAAGGTCTCAATAATCGGCGAGGTAAACAGGCAGATGCCTTTCATGTACGGCGACGGCCTTGTTGATGGCGCGAAGTATGACATCCTGCTGCACGGCCCCGAGTTCAATTACCCGCTCTTCGGGCCGCCCAAGGACTCTGTAAACCTGAGGGACCATGCCATCGGGCTTTACGTCAGCTCGCTGGTGCGCGACGGCGGCACGCTGCAGGTGGGTATCGGCGCACTGGGCGACGCTATAGCTTCAGGCCTGAGCATCAGGCAGAACCGAAACGCGGATTATAACAGGGTGCTTGATGAGACAGGTATACTCGACAGGTACGGCGACCTTATAAGCAGCACGGGCGGAACAACAAAGTTCAGAGAGGGTCTGTATGGTTCGTCAGAAATGTTCGTGGACGCTTTCATGCAGCTTTACAAGAGCGGCGTCCTGAAGCGGAAGGTCTACGACAGCATACCTCTCATGAAACTCATCAACGCAGGCAAACTATCTTCGGCACATATACCTGAAAACATACTGGAACTCCTCATTGAGAACGAGGGTATACATGCGCAGCTCCGGGAAAAAGACTTCACCATGCTCACAACATACGGCATACTTAAAAGCGGGCTGAAGCTCAGGGAGGGATGCATCATAAACGGAACTGAAAAAATACCCGCAGACCTCTCTGTCGCAAAGAACCTTTCCGCGGTGAAAAAACTCCTGGGCTCTGAGATGAAAAACGGAACAATCATACATGGGGCGTTCTTCATAGGCCCGCGTGCTTTCTACAACACGCTTAACGCCATGAGCGAAGAGGAGAGGATGCAGTTCGGCATGTCCAGCGTCCTCAAGGTCAACCAGCTCTATGGCGATGAGGAGCTAAGGTCGCTCCAGAGAAAGGATGGCCGCTTTGTCAACGCGGGCATGATGGTCAACGTACTTGGCGCAGTGACGTCCGATCAGGTTGCGGACGGCCGCGTGGTGAGCGGTGTGGGCGGACAGTACAACTTTGTTGCAATGGCCCATGCCCTGCCAGACGCCAGGCTCATTATGATGATCAGGAGCACCAGGAATTCAGGGGGGAAAGTGAAGTCCAACATCGTATACACTTACGGCCACACCACCATCCCCAAGCACCTCAGGGACATCATAGTGACCGAGTATGGCATCGCAGATGTTCGCGGCAAGACCGATTCACAGGTAATCGAAGAGATACTCAAAGTTACGGATTCGCGCTTTCAGGATGAACTTATTGAAAAGGCCAAAAGTACGGGCAAACTGGCACCGGACTTTGAACTCGCACAGGAGTACAGGCAGAACAATCCCGAACGCCTTGAGGCAATGCTTAAGCCCTTTCAGTCAGATGGACTATTCGTGCCATTCCCCTTCGGAACAGACTTTACCGCGGAGGAGGTTGCAATAGGGGGCTCCCTGAAGACCCTGGCCGCGAAGAAGAAGCCTGCAATAATCAAGGGCCTTGTGAAGGAGATGTTTAAATCCGTACCTCAAGACGCGGAGCCCTACCTTAAACGTATGGAACTCGATAAGCCCGCCAACCGCAAGGAGAAAATCATGCAGAAGGTTGTTCTCTCCGCCATGAGAGCACACGGCAGGATTTAATATATTTTACCCGTGCAGGGAAAATCTACCTCTATTTTCCTGCACGGAATTTTTTCACCATGATTTTCAATTACCAGATACCCATGCAAAAAATCTGCGGCAACACAACATCATCTGCTGAAGAATAAAAATCTTTGCAACTATATTAACTGTAGCCGGGTTATGTATACAAAGGCGGTAAATCCACACTATGAATAACATAATAACCACAAAAAGCCGCGTGCTCTTCACATCGGTATTCGGCCCCTATGGCATCAGGGATAAATACGCCGAGGCACTTGGCATGCAGATGGAACTGTTAAACAACCAGGTCACGCGTGCACAGGGGGTACACTCGCCGCGCCAGTCATACCTGAGTTTTGCACTGTACCTGCTTGCTGAGAATATTTCAGTACAGAGCACTGTAATTGATTTTCCTTCATGGAAAGAATTTAAAGAAGAGCTGAAAAAGGGATACACCCACGTGGCAATAACGTTCATAGTACCGAATGTGCTCAAGGTACAACGCATGGCGCAGTACATACGTAAAGTATATCCCGGCATAAAAATACTGCTTGGGGGATACGGCACAATTATCCCCGACCTTAAAAGCATTGTCCCTCACGACGAGGCATGCAATGGTGAAGGAGTTAAGTGGATCAGGGAATATTTCGGCGAGGATACATCAGCGCCCGTGATTCACCCTGTACTGCGGAACCCGGTATACAATTACACCTACGGCATGAGGTCGAACCCCAGGGGCTCCGTACTCCTCACGGGTGCCGGATGCAAAAACGGCTGCACCTTCTGCATCACATCGCACATGTTCAAAAAGGAATACCTGCCGCTCCTTGAAACAGGTCGTGACGTATTCAACACCTGCGTCAAACTTGAAAACGAACTGGGCGCCGTGAACTTCATGGTCATGGACGAAAACTTCCTCATGAAAAAAGACCGTGGAGTTGAACTGCTCGAACTGATGGAAAAAAACAATAAGCCATACTGCTTTGTGCTCTTCTGTTCGGCAAACATTGTCAAACAGCTTGGAGTTGACTTCTTTGTGCGTATGGGTATCAGCAGGGTGTGGGTCGGTGTTGAGTCAAAGACCAACACCCATGACAAGGTCAAAGGTATTGACCTGAAAGAACTTTTCGAGGAACTCCAGTCACATGGAATTGCAGTGCTCGCGTCAACCATACTGTTCCAGGACCACCACGACAGAGTAACTATCATCGATGAAATAAACTGGGTCAACAGCCTTGAATCAGACCTGGTCCAGTTCATGAACTACACGCCCTGGCCCACTACCGGTCTTTATGAAAAACTTGGAAGTGAAGGTAGGCTTAAACAGGTTCCATACCGCAACCAGCACGGTGCCGGCGAACTGGGCTTTGACCACCCCCATTTTAAAAATGCGCGGGACCACGAAAAATACCTGTTTAATGCCTTTAAAAGTAAATACAAAAGCGGCGGGCCTGCCATAATAAAAATGGCGCGCACTGCGGTCAGGGGATTTATAAAAGCTGTGAGTGACACTGAAATACGTGAACGCAGTGGACTGAAATGGAACAACGCTACACTATGCTATGAAGGGACCGGCAGCCCGCTAAAAGATGAATTCATGAAATCAAGGATAGCAATGATGCGCAGCGAAGCCCTCCGCTACAGGCCGGTGATGTTTTCTGCAATGGTATTTTCACCAAACAGTGCTGCACGCAAACTTTCCCGTGAAACAATCAGTCTTTACAACGACACATTCGGCAGGCCCGGAACCAGGGACAGGATAAAATCCGCTGTAGTTTTTGTTGCTGCATGTGTTGAGTTTTTCAGGATTCAATTCTCAAAGCTCATGGGACGGGAAGGCATCATACGCCAGCCGTCACTTCACCGTGTTGAGTATCACGGACATGAAGAAGCAGTACGCCTGAGCGGTGAAAGGCAGCCGCACATCCGGGAAGCGGTGAGGCAGGCATGAATAACAGTTCAGGATTCGGATCTGTAGTCTTCGCGGGCGGAGGGAGCCGCTGTTTCTGGCAGCTGGGCTTCTGGGAGACCGCGGCACCGGCACTTGATTTACGGCCCGCTGTTGTCGCCTCTGCAAGTGCAGGCGCGGCTTTTGCCTGCTTCGCGGTCGCGTCTGATGCTGAAGATATCCTGCGTTATTTCAAAAAAGCAACAGCTGCAAATCAGAAGAATTTTTACCTATCCAACATGTTCAGTAAAACGCCGATGTTCCCCCATTACAATATGTACAGGGACGCGGTTCTCTACGCGCTCAATGATGATACGATGGAAAAACTCAAATGCGGGCCTGACATCCGTGTACTTGTGACCCGCCCTCCGTTCTGGATGGGGGCACGGCTGGCAGCAATTATCGGCGTCGCTGCATACAACATAGAGAAACACCTCTTCTATCCCCTGCATCCGGTATTCTCGACAAAAATCGGATTTAAAGGTGAAGTTATATCTGTCAGTGAATGCGCATCACGGGAGGAGCTGACACATCTTATCCTGGCATCATCGTGTGCCCCTCCGCTGCTTCCCGTAATGAAACTCGGCAAAAAACCAGTTCTTGACGGAGGCATGATCGATAATGTTCCGGTGAGGATACTTGATGACTGCAGCGGTAAAAAACTCGTTCTTCTCACACGGAGATACAAAGATTCCATTCTACCCGAAGAAAATGGTGTGATATATGTGCAGCCTTCAGAGGATATCAGGATAACCAAATGGGAATACACTGACCCCGAAGGGCTCCAGTATGTTTATGACCTGGGCAGGCGCGACGCAGAGAAGTTTATTAAACTTTTTCCTGAATTCCGTTAAAAATCTTGACATGAAATTACCCCATGCCTAAATTCGTGTTATTGAGAAACCAAAACCTATGATGACACTTATGTACACATCGCCACTCATTTCCCTGAACCCCGTATCCTTATCCGTGGTCGTGGTGGTCGTGCTTATGAAGACATACTGGTCTGTACCGTAGGGAATAGGATTATTACGAAAATACAAGCCCCCGCCGGTGCAGACCGACGGGGGCTTTTTTATTTAATGGCACAAAGGAGGCCCCATGAAACTTACTGGATCGCAGATTATTGTTGAATCGCTTAAAAAAAATGGAATAGACGTGGTGGCGGGGATTCCCGGCGGATCGAACCTGCCCATGTACAGCGCGCTTAAAGACAGCGGCATTGAGCATATACTGACGCGACATGAACAGGGCGCGGGCTTTATAGCCCAGGGCATGGCGCGACGCACAGGCAGACCGGCCGTGTGCCTTGCCACATCGGGCCCCGGCGCAACTAACCTGGTCACAGCCCTTGCTGACGCGAAAATGGATTCGGTTCCGGTTGTTGCGATCACCGGCCAGGTTTCGGTTCCATTTATAGGCACAGACGCTTTCCAGGAGGTGGACATGTTCGGGCTCTCCCTTTCAATAACAAAGCACTCGTTCCTTGTGCGGACGATTGAAGAGCTGCCGGGAATCCTGCGCGACGCTTTTTACATTGCCGCGTCAGGAAGGCCCGGGCCTGTACTGGTTGACATCCCCAAGGACATACAGAACCAGTCAATAGAGATCGATGCCATACCCGAACCACGGCCCATGCCCGGACACGAAATCCCCGATGAGCGCGACATCATTAAAATCGCAGACGCAATCAACAGGTCAAAGAAACCCGCAATCTACGCCGGAGGCGGTGTCGTACTCTCGGGTGCATGCAACGCACTGAGAGAGTTCGCAGAAAAGGCCTCGATCCCTGTTGCGGTGTCGCTTCGCGGGCTGTCATCATTTGACCACGGCAACCCTCTCTACATGGGGCTCATAGGGATGCACGGCAATGTCAGCACCAACATGGCCATGGATGAAACGGACCTCGTTGTATGCATTGGCGCAAGGTTCAATGACCGCACAACAGGCAGCACTGCGGGATTCTGCCCCAACGCACGGATAATCCATGCAGACATAGACGCTTCAGAGATCGGAAAGATCAGGCGGAGCGACCTTCCGGTGACCTGTGACGCCGGAGTGTTCCTTGACATGCTCATGCCGCACATCGAAAAGGCAGACAGGGGGGAATGGCTTGCAAGGATCGATGAATTGAAAAAAGACCATGACGGCAACGGTTACCCTCCGGCACACCCCGTGAGTGTTATACGAACAGTGAGTAGATGCGCACCCGAAGGATCACTTGTTGCAACAGACGTTGGCCAGCACCAGATGTGGGTTGCGCGCACCTACCCCTTCCACGAAGGGAGGACCTTCTTCACTTCAGGCGGCCTTGGCACCATGGGCTTTGGACTTCCCGCAGCCATTGGCGCCGCGCTCGCAGATAAAACAAAAACAGTTCTCTGTTTCAGCGGCGACGGTTCAATACTCATGAACATACAGGAACTTGCGACCCTTGCAGACCTGGGCCTGAACGTTAAGGTAATTATCATGAATAACGGACAGCTTGGACTTGTACGGCAGCAGCAGGAGCTTTTCTATGACAGAAAATTTATTGCCTCAAGCTTCAGCACGCGGCCTGACTTCAGCACAATAGCAGCGGGCTTTGGCGTTAAGGGGATCAACCTGCGGTCAGGAAGCATTGACGAGGCCGCGCTCACCGGGCTCCTGAAGGAACCGGGCCCATGCCTCATAAACATAGACATAACCGGCGAGTACAATGTCTACCCCATGGTGCCGCCCGGCAAGGATAACATTTTCATGTTAACGGAGGACATGCATGAATAGGCAGACACTTGTAATCAGGACAAAAAACCATACCGGCATAATAATGGTGGTTGCGGGATTCTTCTCGCGCAGGAACATCCATATCGAGAGGATGAGCTGCTCTGCGGCAAATTCCGGTACAGAAATGATATTCACAGTCACGTATCCATGCGACAGCAACAGCACGGGGCTGATCCCCCATGTAAAAAAGATGCATGATGTCATTGACGTTTTTCACGGTGAGTATCACAGGAACA
>CAYTSF010000120.1:0-1546 GCA_964440335.1 uncultured Leptospirales bacterium | reverse complement strand
TAAACTGTTTTACAGCAGGATTATTATTTACTTGCAAATATTATACCGGTCTCTACCGTATTGGTAAAATATTGTAATGTCAGTTTATTAATTTATCAGTAAAGTTTAATGTTCGGTATATATAACTTCAGGCAAATTTTTGCGTAAATATATCGTAAAATTTATGATACTTGCTCAAAAACTGATTATTTTTAAATGATAATGCACAACACAGCGCCAGCATTAAAACGTGTTGACGCTTAAACAGTAAAAATTCCGGGGACTGGATGAAGCAGGAATCAAAAAACGTATTTCGAAAAATCGTTATTACCGACGAGCTGAGGAATGCTGTAAAAATTCCTTCAGACATCACAGACGAGATTGTATTCTGTGAAAACCCCATAAGGGTAATAGACTCTTTCATGCTTGAAACCAGCGACAGGATTCTGTTCACACTCCTCGTTATACCGATGCAGATGTACAAAGAGGTCTACAAACACCTGAACCTTGTGGATTACTCCAGAATTTTCTACCAGATGCTTCTTATCGGCAATGACACTGAACTCAACGACCAGGACCTTGACAGGCTCTACCATATATGTGACTTTCTCCCGGCAACAGTCTCTGAAGCAAAAATGAATTTTCTCATAAACAAGACTTTTTCCATCCTTGAAAAATACTACCAGAACGAACAGAAAAAAATCTGGTACTACAACAAGCTCATTGACGCCCAGCTGGACCAGGAGGACCTGATTAACATTGGGAAATCCCTTACGGGTGAAAGGGACATGGACAAGCTGCTGCGGCTCATATTGTACCTCAGCAAAAAAATAACCGGTGCCGACGGTGGAAGCATATACCTTGTTGAAGAGGATGACGCTGGCAAGAAACGTCTCAGGTTCAAGTATTCCCATACATTCTCGCGGACGATTCCTCTCGAGGAATTCGTTATGGACATGAACAAAAAATCCATATCGGGATATGTTGCCCTTACCGGCGAAGTTTTGAACATCCCCGACGCCTATAAAATTTCAGATATGGCGCCCTACTCATTCAATCCGTATTTTGACAGGCAGCACAGCTACATAAGCCGCTCAATGCTCGTTGTGCCCATGAAGAACCACCTTAACGAAATAATCGGCGTTATCCAGCTCCTCAACAGCAAGGAGGACATACGCGCCGGCAAAAAATACGAGAACGAGGCATTCGAAATCAAACTCGACACAATGGAGGACTTCGATAATTTTGTCGTCACCTTCGATGAAAGATACAACAGCCTGCTCCAGGCTATTGCCGGCCAGGCTGCCATTGCTATTGAAAATAACAGGCTCATAACACAGATACAGATGCAGTTTGAGGAATTTGTGAAGGCATCGGTAACAGCGATTGAATCCCGGGACCCTGCAACCTCAGGTCACTCATTTCGGGTCGCAGAGATATGCAAGGACCTTGCAAAGGCTGTAAACGAAATAGATACGGGATACCTTGCGCCTTTTAACTTTACAGAGGATGATATCAGGGAGCTTGAATTCGCGGCACTGCTTCATGACTTCGGAAAAGTTTACAT
>CAYTSF010000119.1:0-9883 GCA_964440335.1 uncultured Leptospirales bacterium | reverse complement strand
CCTCATAGAAAAATCGAAGCAGGAGACGCGTCTCTCACCCTTCGTTCATTACAGGGACGCAATCAAACCCCTGGCCGTTATATTTTTTTCGTTTATAGTCCTTCTGCTCCTTCTCGACTGTACAGGCACATACACCTGGAAAGACATATTTGATATGGTTAAGGACCCCTCGTTTACTTCGATAGGGACGCTTTTTTCCAACGTTGGGGGTGAGATAATACTGGGCCTGCTGGGCATTGTAATAACCATGGTGGCAATAACAGTCGAACTCGCTGCACAGAGGTATACTTCCCGTGTCATCGAACTGTTCGTGAAAGACAAAGTTCACATAACAACTCTTGTTATGCTGTCGATAGCCAGCATCAACCTTGTGATTGTCCTCTTCTTCTCGCGGGAGAACAGGCCGCTTCCCTCTTTCATGATAATAATGGTGCTTTCGCTCATCATGGTATCGCTTATTATTATCGTGCCGTATATCCTGTACGTGTTCAAGTTCCTCGACCCGGCAAATATCATATCCAGGATAGAGCGCGAGATACTTAAAGACGCCCGGAGGGGGATGTACAGGGAGCATCACGTCGAGAGCAAAGACTACCAGAAAAAGATGGTGCAGGGCATAGACCAGCTTACGGACATAGCCCTCAATTCCATCGATAAGATGGACAGGGTCCTGGCAACGGTATCCATTAAATCACTGAGAAACTTTGCCGTGAGCTATATCTCTTTTAAGGGCGCCAGCGCCCCTGTTGAACACTGGTTCAGACCTGTCGATACCCTGAGGTACAACAACGCCGACTTCGTTGCACTGGACAATGCAACCTTCGCGCGCATGGTTGAAAACAGGATGTGGGTAGAGTACAAGGTAATGAAGCAGTTCGAACATATCTTCAGGCACTCCCTGCACGAGTCAAAGGACATCTGTAACTTTATCTCTCAGTGCCTCCTCATGCTCGGCTCACACGCGGCAAATACAGGCGACAGGCGCATAGTGGAGCTGGTCATCTACTTCTTCAACACATTTGTAAGGGCCACGCTTAACCTGAGGGACAACCGCACATGTTTCAACCTGCTCAACCATTACAGGTCATTTGCCGAGAACCTGGTCCAGGCCGGGGAGGAACAGTTCGTTATCGACATAGCAACCTACTTCAAGTTTTACGGCATACTTGCCAATGAATCGATGGACATGCCCTTTATTCTCGAGACCATTGCCCACGACCTCTGCGACCTTGACAAGAAGGCCTACATGAAGAACCTTCGCTGCCACAACGAGCTCCTTGACATTATACTCCGCGTCGATGTTCCCCTTGAAGGAGAGCGTGAAAAGAAATCTCTCCGCGGCATACGCAAGGCGCAGATACTCCTGGCGATTTACTTCATGGACAGGGATGACGAAAAGTCAAAGACCAGTTTCATGAAAATATACTGGGACATTGTTGAGGAGATCAGCAGGAAGGGAGGGTTTGAGCGCATATGCAGCATTATACGCGAACTCAAATACGTGAAGGAGGAATACTGGGAGATCATTGAGCGCCGCCTCAACCTCGATTATATCCCGCCAAAACTTAAACCGCACCTTGTGAGGCTCATGGAGCTTTTCATGATACGGCATATTCTCTTTTACGTTTACTACAGGCAGGTATCGCAGCATGATAAGGCCTACGAGATCATAGAGGATTTCATGATGGTGCTGGACTCTCAGCCTGAAGAGGTGCCCATGGACATCCGTGAGTACGAGGAGTTCTACGGCGCTGATGGCCTGGACAACAGGGTCAACTGTTACAGCCAGGTGAGGGCCGCGGCAGAGTTTCTGCGCGATGAGAATACCCTGGCCGCATACCTGTCGCAGCTGCTTCCTCCTGAAATGGGCAGGGAGGGGAGGGCCGGTGAGTGGAGTTCCCTGATCTCAAGGTTTTTATCGGAGCTTGACGAAAAGTTTAAGCGCTGCTGACAATCATTGGGGGGAACGGTCCTTCTGTTGCTGTAATCCCACGGTTTTTCCCGCATTTTTTTGTGATATAAAAGTCACATCCTTCTCCGGAACGCCACCCGGAATATTTTGTTTATCCCCGGAATTGTTTTTTACTGCCTGTTATGTTATATTTGTAGTCAGCGTTTTACATACTCCGGAGGGCTTATGAAATTCAGGGACCTTAAAATAAAAACCAAGTTTACACTTGTATTTTCATTGATAATTTTGTTAACAATAATCGCCGCTGCATGGCAGATCAGGAATCTCCGTGAAATAGGCGAAAGCGCGGCATCTGTCTACAAGATCAGGCTCCTGAGCATGAACTACCTGCTGCAGGCAGACAGGGACGCATACCAGTCGAGCATAGCAATCTCCCAGGCACTGAACGCGAAACTAACCCGAGATGACAAACAGGATGTTGAAAAAATTATTGCTGCCATTGACGAGAATTACGGCCAGATTGGGCAGAGGTTCGAGAAGTTCAGGAAGCTCCACCTTGAAAGCGGAGGGGACGAGGTCGCGGAATTCAGGCAGTTTGCTGAAAATTATGAACCCATGGCCAAATACACAAAAGAGCTGAAGGATATGATAAAATCCGGGCAGACTGATTCAGCGTATAACCTCTACCAGTCCTCGTACAGTAATGTGTTTGCCCGGGCAAGGGATGCCATGGATAAGCTGACGCAGATAACCGAGACAATCGCGGAGAATGAATATAACAGCATCGTCTACAATAACCGCATGAGCGTGATGCTTTCGGTTTCTGTCGTTATACTTACTGTTATAATACTAATCGTGACAGGTGTGGGCTCGACCGTGAGCTTCAACTCTCCGATTAAAAAGATGCTTGAATTCGCCGAGAGGATTAAGCAGCGGGATGTTACGGCCAGGCTCGCGAGCGACAGGGGCGATGAATTCGGCAAACTGATGGATTCCATGAACCTCGCCATAGAGAGCGTTGACCGTACCCTGGTTGAAATACTCGCCGTGTCCGAACAGGTCTTCGGGGCCATTAACCAGATCACCGAAGGCAACATCGACCTTTCGCAGAGAACATCTGAGCAGGCCTCAGCCCTGGAGCAGATAGCATCGACTATTGAGGAGAGCACGGCCACCGTTGGCCGCACTTCAGACAATGCAAAAGCTGCACGTCAGCTCTCAGAGAAAGGCAAGTCCATATCCGACGAGGGGAGTATTGTTGCTGTGACTGCAACTGAGTCTATTAACGATATTAATGTATCAAGCCGGAAGATCGTGGATATAATCACTGTTATAAACGAGATCGCTTTCCAGACAAACCTGCTTGCGCTGAACGCCGCTGTTGAAGCAGCAAGGGCCGGCGAACAGGGTAGGGGGTTCGCTGTTGTTGCCGGGGAGGTAAGGAACCTTGCCCAGAGGTCGGGAAGCGCAGCCAAAGAGATTGAGGTGTTAATTAAGGATTCTGTGTCAAAAGTTGAAAAGGGGACAGAGCTTGTACTCAGAACAGGCGAAGCGCTGAAGAACATTTCGATATCCAACAAGGAGACAACTGCCCTCATCACTGAAGTTGCTGTGGCAAGCGAAGAGCAGATGACAGGAATGGAGCAGATAAACAAGGCGGTTTCGGAGATGGACAAAATGACCCAGCAGAACGCGGCCCTGGTTGAAGAGGTCTCAAGCCTGAGCGAGGACCTGCTCGGCAGGGCGCGTAACATGAAGGATGCGGTCAACCTCTTTAAAACATCGGTATAGCCGGCCCTCTCAGAGGGCTTCAGGTTTTGCCTGGGAATGGACAGCGGTCGTCCGTGCTGCAACAAGGTCTTCTTCTTTGAAATATAGTTGCTGCCCTATCATGGACTCAACTGCCCTCACCAGGGCCATGGCATCAAACCCGTATTCCTTCATGAGGTACTCCCTGCTTGCACCATGGACAAAGGTATCATTGAGCCCGATCTTTATCAGCCGTTTACTCATGCCGAGCTCTGCCATTTTTTCGGCGATGATTGTCCCCAGTCCGCCGATCACTGTATGGTTTTCCATGGTAATTACACCGTACCTGGATTCTGCGATTGCATCCATTATCTCCATGTCGTTGAAAGGCTTCAGCGTAGTCACATGGAAGTGGCTCACCTCCAGGCTTACGGCCCTGAACATACCCGTGGCACGCATGGCCTCCTCTGTGCATATCCCTGAAGTGACAAGCACTATGTCGCTGCCGCGGGACAGCCTGCGCGACCTGCCCACCACCATGGGTTCGGACTGGTCGAAGAGACGCGGGATCTCCCCCCGCAGTATGCGGACATAAACAGGGCCGTTGACACTCATGGCCGCGTCCAGCACTGACTCAACATCAGTCGCGTCACCGGTTTCGAGAATTGTCATGTTTGGCAGCGCCCGCATTACCGCCACATCCTCGATTGCCTGGTGCGTCGCGCCCCCCGGTGTCATGATCCCTGGCAGAAACCCGAACATCTTCACGGGCAGGTTGGGGTATGCTACGGACATGGCGATCTGGTCGAAGGCCCTGCGGTAGATGAAGACTGCGAAGGTGTGTATGAAGGGGATGTATCCCTCGCGCGCCATTCCCCCTGCGAAAGAAAGCATGTTCTGCTCGGCTATTCCCATGGAGAGAAACCTGTCGGGGTAGGTGTCGCGGAAGAGGTCGATCTCTGTTGAACTGGTCAGGTCTGCCGAGAGTACGATGACTTCAGGTTTGTCCTTTGCCCAGGATACGAGGTTTTTCGCGTGTACGCGCGAGAGGAGCAGGCTTTCATTTTTCTTTGACGGGGGTGCAACCGGTCTGTTGTTGAAATCGGCCAGTTCCTTTTTTTCGTCAAAGTTCGCGAATCGCACATAGTGGAATTTGGGCTTGCGTTTATTCAGAAGATCTATGCCGCGAGACGGGTCGGTATCGCATAACACGCATACGGGTTTATCCGGATCATGCGAGGCCGTGGAGACGCGTACGAGTTCGTCAATGTCATGGCCGTTTATGCGGTATGTTGTAATGCCGAATGCCTCCAGGCGTTTGTCCAGCGGCTCGATGTTCATCACATCTGACATTTTTCCGTCGCACTGGTAGCCGTTCACGTCAACGTATATGAGGATGTTTCCCAGTTTATGAAAAGCCGCGGCCTGCAGCGCCTCCCATGTCTGGCCGATCTGGAACTCTCCGTCAGACATGAACAGCACCACCCGGCCGCATTCACCCTTCAGCCTGCGCGCCATGGCAATGCCGAAACCCTGGCTTATCCCCTGGCCAAGCGAACCTGACATTATCTCCATGCCCGGCGAATGTTCAGCGCCTATCATCTCAACAGTTCCACCGTCCCTGTTGAACTGGTCAAGTCCATGTTCGTCCATGCGGCCCGCCTCTATGAGCGCCGCATAGAGCACCAGCGAATACTGTGACGGTGAGAGGATGAACCTGTCGTATTCCGGTGACTTTTCACCGTGGAAGGCTGAACCGTTTCTGTACCCTGGATTTCCTGTTCCCGGAACACCGGGGAATTTTCCCGGGACTATGGGCTTTTCAACCGGCCCCAGGTTTAGTATCTTTCCATAAAGGCTTGAGAGGATCTCGGCAGATGAACATGCCTGGCTCAGGTAGCCGCCGTCGTTATTGATTGTATGCTCAAGCACACGGGTGCGTATCCCCTGTGCCATTCTTTCGATGTTTGTTTTCCAGTCGTTCAAGTTAAGGCTCCGTTGAATATATTTTTTGCATTCTACAGTGTACAGCCTGAGGCGCAAGGATTTTTTATTTACGGCTCTGTCGGGTGTTTGTGCTGCATCATGCTGTCGTGCATTATTGGCACATGCTGTAAATATTTGACAGTATTTCTCATGATGGTTAAATTGAAATAGCCGGATTCAATGCATGGGCATCTGGTGCAATACCCTGTTAAGGAGGAATACCATTGAACATACATGAGATGTATAAACAGAAACTGATGACATCAGCTGAGGCAGTAAAAAATGTAAAAAACGGTACCGAGGTGTGGTGCGGAATTGCCGTGCCGGTTCCCTACGCCCTGGTCAATGCCCTCATTGAGATGGAAAATGAGGTAGACGATATCACAATAAACCAGATTGTAGACATCCACCCTAAACTGAACTGGTACAGCCAGAACCGCGATTCAAATATCAGGATTGATTGCGGTTACCCCAGCGTATGCAGGGCAAAGGTGCAGGCCGGCGATTTTACCCTGACCCCTAACCGTTTCTGTGAACTCCCCAAAATATACACCGATGAAAATTTCAGGCCCATGCACGTCGCCATGCTCATGGTAACTCCCATGGACAGGCACGGTTACTTCTGCCTGGGGCTCGGCGCTGATGCCACGCTTCCCATTGCCCTGAACGCCGCAAAGAAGCACCGCGAGGGGGATATGCGCTACCAGGTGCTTGTACAGGTCAATCCCCAGGTGCCCCGCAGCCGGGGCCGCAATTATATTCATATAACAGATGTTAATTCCATCGTTGAACAGGAGCAGGACCTCTCGGTTCTGCCTGATACAACGGCCATCAGCGAAGAGGAGATGACCATCGGGCGGTACTGCGCGGAATTTGTCAAAGACGGTTCAACCATACAGCTTGGTATAGGCAGTATCCCCAACGCAGTTGCAAAGGCGTTCCTCGATACCCACGTAAAGGACCTGGGCATACATTCCGAGATGGCGTGCGATACCATGCGTGAACTCTGGGAGGAGGGGATTGTCACCAACAGGAGAAAAACCTTCATGCATAACCGCTCGATCTTCACCTTTGCCATGGGCACGCGCAGGCTTTACGACTGGATCGACGACAATCCCGGCATCGAGTTTCACCCCGTTGACTTTGTGAACAATCCCTATATTATCGGGCAGAACGATAACCTCGTTTCGATCAACGCCTGCCTGGAGGTTGACCTGACCGGACAGGTATGTTCAGAATCCATGGGCTGGAAACAGTACACCCATCCAGGCGGACAGCTCGACTTTGTTGACGGCGCGTTTCAGTCAAAGGGTGGCGTTTCCATCATTGCCATGAAGGCTGCTGCAAAGCCCAGGTCAATGGGTGGTGAGGTTATCTCAAAGGTTGTGCCTAACATTGCGCCGGGCGGTGTAATTACTTCGCCGCGTTCATGCGCCGATTATGTAGTGACTGAGTTCGGCATCGCAAAGATCAAGGGGCAGTCTGTGCGGCAGAGGGCCAGGAACCTCATAGCGGTCGCGCACCCCGACTTCCGCGATGAACTTACGGCAGAAGCGCGGCGGCGCAACATTATCTGACAGAATCTATTTACTGACTATCCTGAAGCCATTTGTCACGCAGTCAAACTCTGCGGACATTGGCCTCTGGCCGTGCTCTTCAACCATGGCAGGGTATGGCTCAACATCGATCCTGTTGCTGCATTTACCATTGTACCTGAATTTCCACATGCCAAGGATGCCAATGCCCTGCCTGTGTATGAGCGTCTTTTCCTTGTCGCCAATGAAAATATCAAGTGATGACGAGTCGCAGCAACCCCCCTTGACAATTGCATCGATATAATCATCGTTGTTGAGATTGAGTAATTGCACAGTGCGATAGTTATTATCTTCACAACCAGTCTGGTGTTCCCACCTGCCTGCGCGGAATACCCAGATGTCCTCAACAGTCGGAGTATCATCAATATCGAGTCCCCATCCGGTCCTTTTTATTATGGCCACATCGCCATTATTCAGTTTCACCTTTATGTCGCTGGCTGGATCGGCTATGATCTTCCTGATCTTAATAAAAAATGGTGCATCACTGGTTTCCATGTATTTGTCTTTTTTTACCTGCCGCTGCCAGTATTCCCTGTAATATGCATAACAGTTTTTTTTAAGAATTGCTGTGTCTTTTCCCGGGGTATAATCGAATTCAAAGTTGTCCGGCGAATCCTGTGACAGTTTGGGATAATCTTGAATTCCCATGCAGTATTTGTCCGGGTCATCATAGTCATTTGCCGTAGCTGTTTCATTTACAGTATTGTTGTCTGATGTTTTTACAGTGCTGCATGCAACATAACAGCATATCAGCAGAATTCCACATGGTATCGCGATCATGCGGATGATGGTTTGTATAAGGTGAGAGCTGATTGTCATGGTTTTATCTTCCCCTGGAGTGGATTATTTGGTATGTTTCCCTATGATAGTCCAGCAGAATATTTCAACATATGAGCTTTTTACATAAACATGATCCTTAAAATTATATTAACCTGATACTCAATCCATAAAGTCATTTCATTATATAACCATGGGATACGCGAGGGTAATACATTTGAAAATGTTAAACAGTTGTATAATATCGCATTTTTATAAATGGTTTATTCAAACGGCGTTTTTACGTCAAATTTATTAAAAGAGTTTGACCCGATACTAAAATGCTCTTATTCTGTAAGTACAGGGCTGGACTGAGTGAATGAGTTATGGCGGGGCAAATCCGCCTGAATAGAATAATATTGTACTATCCTTAAATATCGACAATTGGGGGGATTATGAAAAACACTCTCAGTATTTTATTTATCCTCTGCATCCTGTTTGCTGCCGGAACAGGGTCGCAGGCAGGTCTAAGACACGGTCAGGGCGATAAAAGCATTTTTCTTCCTGATATTGAGGTGAAGACAGGTGTCGATTATTTCTACATCGACCCCGGTTCCTTTCTGCCCGAGAGCGAGAGCATTGAAATCGAGTCTTTGCCGTTTTACTACTTCGACGCAAAGCTGGGATGGGACTTCAGGGTATTCAGCCTGGGAGTGAAAATCAAAAATACGTTTCATGCAGACAGCCTGAAGGATGATTACCTGAACCAGGATGACGGCCTGGAGGAATCTGACGGCGACAGGACGCGTGAGCGGATCCTGAATATGCTTGGGGGGATTACACCTTTCGGTGATAACGCTTACAGGTGGGGCTTTTACGGCCAGGTGGAGTACAGGCTCTTTCAGACCAGGGTCACGGTGGATGATCCTACAGACTACATCAGCGGCAGCACAACCACCGTCCTTTCCACCGACGAGGAGTATTACATCAACATGTATATGAAGTCCTATTACTTCGGTCTTGAATTTGTTGATTCCTATTCATCCTTTGCGGTCGGTTACTATTATAATAAAACCAGTACGCCGCTTTTTGTCCTGGGCGATAGCGCCATTGAGGATGTGACTTCAGAGAACCACTCGGTTTTTTTTAACAAGAAAAACCTCTACAATCAATGGACCTTTGAGTGCGAGGCTGAATACGGATTTACAAGGTTTACGAATCCAGACGGCGACATAATCAAGGTGAACTTTTATTACGATGCGGCTTCAACAAAAACAGCAAGGGCCGATTTTTTCTACAGGGATAATATTAAAAACGGTTACTACTACTATTTTGGCGATTATGTTTACCTGGGTGGTTACCTGGGTTACTCCGGTTACATGCCCTGGGACACAACAATGTCGCTTAACCTTGGCAGCGCAGTGTTAAGCCAGGTCTACCTGTGGTGGCAGGTCATATCAACAAATGGCATACCGCTCCTGCAGGCACCGGTCAACCTGCTCTTCAACTATGGGCTGATGAAGCTGATGGACGTAGACCCTTTTTATGCGGACATAAGCATCGGGTTGCAGGCCGGAGTAAGTTTTTAATGATGCGGTACTACAGGATAAAGAGTGTCTCTTTTATCAAAGCTGGGGATGTCCGGGTATTCGACCTGTTAGTCGGCAATCTGGTGTCACGGGTGTATCTGGATGATTATAATAGACTTGTTTCCTTTCTAGTCTTTGTTACCGGGTGCAGGGGCGAAGCCCCTGCAGAAAAACCCCCTTCAGGCTTCATGAGGGCTTCAAACGCCAGTTTGGAAACAAGTCACTGTATCCCTTTTCATGAAATAATTATTAAATGTTATATCTGCCCATTGACACCGGCATTTTAAATATGGTTT
>CAYTSF010000118.1:3864-9888 GCA_964440335.1 uncultured Leptospirales bacterium | reverse complement strand
CCTATATCATAAAAAAAAAGTATATTGCTATCAACTACGGCGATCCTGCTGATTCTGATCAGACTTGGTACTTTCAATCCGGGATGATATCATGCAAATAAGCCAGTCGTCATAACGTCCCGGCAACTTATGGATCACAAGGGCGGGTCTTAGCTTGCCATTCTACAAATCAGTTTGAGGAAATCTGAAAAGGACAATCCGGGATTCTGTAATCATCAGAATGATTCTTTTATATCTGAGAGTGAGTATATATTGTTTTCATCTTCCATTCCACGCATTGCTGTCTCAATGGATATGGCTGACCATTCCTTATCATCAATTTTTAGCTTGAGATATTCAACGAAATCAAGAACTCCAGCCTTTTAAAGCATCCTGCATTGTGCTGACAGGCTGACATCGTGTCAGCACGGGATCCGACCCTTAGATTCGGTAAAAACAGGAAAGGTAAAAAAGTCTGCTGAAAAAAATTATCAATGATGTCAGGATTATTACTGATTTAAGATTAATTTTTCATTCATCCTTGACAAGGATATTCATTTGCATGTATTAATAAAATCAGAAGCAATAATAGTCTTGTTTCCAAACTGGCGTTTGATACCTTCAGAAAGTCTGAGGAGGACTTTTTAAAGGGGCACCGCCCCTTAGACCCGGAAAAATATAAGAAAGGAAACAAGTCTAATATATTTCATAAAAAGGAAAGACCTGATGAATGCACTGGAAATAAAGAAGATGACATCAGAAGAGAAGCTGCAGGCAATTGAAGCACTCTGGGACTCTCTGGTGCATGATGACATTGAGATGAAATCTCCTGACTGGCATGCTGAAGTGCTGCGGGAGAGGAAGATAAAGATCGAACAGGGTGAAGCAGAATTTATATCCTTAGCTGACCTGAAAAAGAAATGATAAGGAAAGTAAAGGATATACTTGTTCTAAAAAATGCTCTTGAAGACCTGTATGAAGGACAGGTTTTTTATGAATCCAGTGAGCCTGGTATAGGGGATTACTTTTATGACAGCATTATCAGTGATTTCGAATCATTGTACCTCTATGCCGGAATACATAACAAAGAAGAAAGTTTTTATAAAATGTATTCGAAACGTTTTCCATATGCAATTTATTACTCTTTCGAAGACGAAATAGTGAAGATAGCGGCTGTATTGCCGATGAAACGGAACCCTCTCTGGATAAAAGAAAGATTAAACGGAAAAAATAAGGAATAGAATTTCCCTGAAAGGGAATACCTGGAACTCATCAATTCACCATGAAGAAACGCTTCCCCAAAGCCGGAAAGGTCTATGATTTCTTGAAAAAGAATGAGCTGATAAAATACTTTGCTTATTGATAATATAGAGCCGAATTTTCGTAAACCGATGAAATGAGTGATGAAGAATCATCCATTCATTATCAATAATTATTCCGGAGGAGTATATGCATTTTAAGTTAAAATCAATAAGTCTAATCGCAGCATTGTTCATGGTGTTTGGTACGATTGGTTGTTCAACAAACGAAATAAGCTCACAGGGGAAAACCTACAAAATAGGTGACCGGGGCCCTGCCGGAGGGTGGATTTTCTACGATAAAGGCAACAATTCAGGTGGCTGGAGATACCTTGAGGCAGCACCCGAGGATCAGAGTACTGAAGCAAGATGGGGTTGTTATGGAATATCAATAACCGGCGCAGAAGATGCAGCAATAGGAACGGGAAAAGCTAACACTGCGGCAATAATAAAAAGCTGCGGTGAAGCAGATATAGCAGCTAAAATTGCTGCAGACTATCGTGGTGGTGGTAAAAGTGACTGGTTTTTGCCATCGAAAGACGAGCTTTATATGATGTATACAAATCTGCATACAAACGGAGTTGGCGGTTTCGCTGGTGATCTCTATTGGAGCTCGTCTGAGTACAGTGAAGACTACGCGTGGCTCCAGTATTTCAACAATGGCGGCCATCCCTACGACGGTAAGAACTACGGCAGGCGGGTTCGTGCTGTCCGGGCTTTTTAACAATTGAACTATTTAACAATTTTCTTCCCCGCGGCCCCCGAGTCTTTAAGCCACCCATCCCCAGGGTGGCTTTTAGTTTTTCCATGCAGCAATGGCACTAACAACACCAGCGATAGTACCAACAACCAAAGCGAGACCAAGTATAAACTTTCCAACAAGCACATAAGTATTAAACTGTTTCAGGAAGGTATACCATCGTTTATCAAAGTATAATTTACAGCAGCATTACCAGGATTTAAAGTCAGACATATAACAATATTATGCTTCTCATGCTTCGATATGGCGTTGCCTACTCAGCACAAGTAAGTACAAGTATGTCCCTTGAACCGGGAGCGTTTAAGTGTTTTAATACGCGGAATTTCCTATATCAACAAGGTCAAATAGCAGGCATTCCTTATGATGAAGTCATGAAAAAACACAAATCAAAATGAAAGTTAGTTTTCTCTTTCAGGATATTATCCATCGTGACAAATTCTGTTTAATGCGGTTCATGCGTTGATTGCTGATCTGGCCTGTTTTGCCTAAAAGTATATTACTATCAACTACGGCGATCCTGCTAATCCTGATCAGACTTGGTACTTTCAATCCGGAGTCTGAAAAATCGTCATCTGAAGGTATAATTACTTCGTCAAAACCTGGAATTTCATGTTCAATTTGGGATGATATCATGCAAATAAGCCAGTCGTCATAACGTCCCGGCAACTTATGGATCACAAGGGCGGGTCTTAGCTTGCCATTCTACAAATCAGTTTGAGGAAATCTGAAAAGGACAATCCGGGATTCTGTAATCATCAGAATGATTCTTTTATATCTGAGAGTGAGTATATATTGTTTTCATCTTCCATTCCACGCATTGCTGTCTCAATGGATATGGCTGACCATTCCTTATCATCAATTTTTAACCTGAGATATTCAACGAAATCAAGAACTTCAGCCTTTTTATCTTCGGGTAATTTCTGTATCTGTTCTATAATACGATCTTCCAGGCGCATAGAGCCTCCATATATAATTCAATGTTGTAATTTTAATTTACTGATACAAACAAAAAAATGATTTGTCAACTGGGAAATATTTTTTGTTTTTCCTGAATAAATAATAGACTTGTTGCAAAACCGGACTTTGATACCTTCAGAAAGCCTGATGGGGGCTTTTTTAAGGTCAGCCTTTTTAAAGCATCCTGCATTGTGCTGACAGGCTGGCATCGTGTCAGCACGGGCTCCGACCCTTTGATTCGATAAAAACAGGAAAGGAAACAAGTCTAATATATATATTGAGTGTAAAAATGATGCAACAGAACACTGAGGATTTATTAAAACAAATCAGTAAAATGCCGGACATTGAAAAGCTTAAGCTTGTGGATTCCATTCTTATACAGCTGGATAAACCTGATCCGGAGATTGACAGGATATGGAAAAATGAAGCTGTAAAAAGATGGAAGGCATACAAACAAGGTCAGATAGCAGGCATTCCTTATGATGAAGTCATGAAAAAACACCGTTTAAAATGAAAGTTAGTTTTCTTAAACATGCACAATTTGAACTGGATGATTCTGTTGAATGGTATAATAATCAATTTCCCGGACTCGGCAAAGAGTTTCTTGATGAAATAATAGTTACTGTTGCCGTAGCTCATCTTCACCGGGAGCCTGGATACTGGTATAACAGATAACAGAGGGCTTGAAATTTAAAATGATATTATCTGTAAAAAATCCTTCAGGCCCCTGATCTTTCACAGGGGCTTTCCTGATTACATCGGCGATGGCATGTGAATATCCTGAAAAAAATGTAACCTTTTCACCGGCAGATAGACAGACATAGTTTATCAATTAGAAGCGAATAACACGCCTTATCTACTGTTCAACAGTACGGCATATGAGGCGTGTTATTTTTTTTGGAGGAATTTATGAACAAAAAAAGAATCATTCTGAACAGCAGGGATTTTGCCAGGCTCAGGCAGGTCATTAGTAGTTCACATTCCCAGGGGGACAGCCGGTATATTAAAAACCTTGAAGCTGAGCTTTCAGACGCGCTGCTTCTTGAGCCGGATAAAATTCCACCCGATGTCATCACCATGAACACGAAGGTAAGCTTCACCGATGTTGAGGAATCGGAGGAGTTCGTTTACACCATCGTCTACCCGGAGGAGGCTGACATTGAAGAGGGGAGGCTTTCGGTTCTTGCGCCAATCGGCACAGCGCTGCTCGGTTACAGGGTGGGAGATGAGATCGCCTGGAAAGTCCCCGCAGGTATTAAAAAATTCCGTATTGAAAAGATAATATACCAGCCCGAGGCCAACGGCGATTATCACCTGTAGCCGGGCTTGAGGGGTGATGCGATTACAATAACAGAAAAGGCATGGAAACATGGAAAAGAAATTCAGAGAATTTTTATACAATACGTTTCTGCTGTCGCTAGGGAGCGCCATATGCGCGATTGCTGTTAACTCATTTTTAATTCCGCATGGTTTTCTTTCGAGCGGTATCACCGGCGTATCAATAATGGTCTATTACCTGTTTCCGGGAATACCAGTGGGCCTGCTTTATTTCCTCATCAATATCCCGATCTTCTTTATGGGGTGGGTATTCGTAGGTTTCAGATTTATTTTTTATACTGTATGGGGAATGGGACTCTACTCGGCCATGCTCCTGTTGCCAAATTTACAGCTTCAGATCGCAGACAGCATGCTTGCTTCGGTAATAGCAGGCATACTGACGGGCGCGGGGGTTGCAATAATGCTGCGGTCATACGGTTCAGGAGGCGGTTCTGAAATACTTTGCGTTATCATGAACAGGTATTTTTCGCTGACAGTCGGTACGGGGGCGATTATGATAAATGGTATAATACTTATTGCCGCTCTGTTTATGTTTCCTGTCGACAGGGTGCTGTATACATTTGTATTTATTGTTGTGAGTACGCAGGTTACAGATATTGTCTTTCATGGCCTGTCACGCCGCAAGGCGGCGCTGATTATCTCTAGCGAGTGGAAGGAAATCGCCAACGTGCTCACAACAGTACACAAGAAAGGAGTTACCCTGTTTAAGGGCTATGGGGGATATGAAGGGGCTGACAAAACAATTCTATATTCGGTACTTCACAGGAAGGATGTGCCTTTAATAAAAAGCGTTGTCCTTGATATTGATCCCGGCGCCTTCATCACAATAATGGGCGCTTCAGACGTCGTGGGAGTGGATGTGGGCAACCAGCCTAACTGGTAGCCGGGCAGGTGTTGCAGGCGTTTTAACAGTATGCATCAGAAAACACGGTTTTTCATTGCAAGGGGACGGGCCGGATCGGTAACTGCATTGATCTTTACCGCGAAGGAGGATCTTGACGCGATGTCCTCATCTGTTATTATATGGACATCGAGCAGCCCGCCTGTCCTGTAACCTGTTTTGAGGAAGTTCATCTCGTCCAGGGCCTGGCTCCAGCCTTCAAGCCATAAACGCAGATTCCCGTACTGCTCCTCCGAACCGTTAAAATGCAGAAGCAGGTCAAGGTCGCTGCACGGCCCGGCAGTGGCGTTTACAGTTGAGCCTATAACATAGGCTGCCTTAACGCCGAAATGCGAAGGCTCGATCCGTGCTGCAATATGTTCAGCCATGTGCATGCGCCAGCGCCAGAAATCATCGGGCTGGGGCTCTGCGGGCCTGGGTTTGAACTGTTCAGCTCCAGCCGCAGTTTTTGTTTCACTGAAGTAGGCGATGGCTTCACCCAGGTCAGCGTTAAGAAGTATACGCAGGATTTCACCGCTTGTACGTCTGGGCACGTCGATAACGCGTATAACATCGGAGAGGTATTCGTATTCTGGCAGTATGTCCGTAAGCATGTTGTCAGAACCGGTGAAGAAAATCTCATTGTATGTTATATCCCTCTCTTCGGGGTAAAGGGGGATATAGCGGATACCGGTTTCAACAAGGTCCTGGAAAAAATGGGTGCCGAACGACAGCTCCGGGGAATAGGCCCCCTTCTTCGTGGAGATTTCAATCAGTACCGCGGTGTTACATATGTCGGCGTATGTTATTTG
>CAYTSF010000118.1:0-3764 GCA_964440335.1 uncultured Leptospirales bacterium | reverse complement strand
ACTATCGAGTGCACCTGCTTAACAAAGGGAGTCCTGGATATTATTCCATCAAAGGTTACTACGAGGTCGTCCCTTTTACAGTCCAGGTCAAAGCGCGAAGAGCGGGATATGTGGCCGTCGCTGTACACCGACACGACCTGGTGAAGGCCTGGTATCTCCTCTCCGCATATCCTGAAGAGCCTATCAATAGGGAGCGTTTCGAAGCAGTTTTTCTTAACATTTATTACGTCAATGAATGAAGGGGAATAATGCCTTATCTCTTCCGGGCTCACGTTGATCCTCAGTGCAGGCTGGCCCGGAGATATCATGACAGGGTAATCGTTGCTTACCCTGTCGACAGCCCGCGTGCCCAGGCCCGGTACAAGTCGTATGAGCCCGTCTTCGCGCCTGAGCCTTGGTGACCAGCGGTACTCGTTATTGCTGAATGCTATCCCGGCAAACGAAGGGAAAAAGTAATCGCCCGCCTTTGTGCCAACAACCTGCTGTATCATGATTCCCATCTCTTCGTGCAGGTCAATCAGGCCGCGCTCTGAACGGTATATGATCGGGTCAGGTGCGAAGAGCGAAGCGTATACCTCCGCAATTGCATCGAGCAGGGCGTCAAAACGTTTTTCCCTGCTCCCCTGGTTTGCAAGGAAGAGGCTTTTGTATTTGCCCGAGAAGGCGGTGCCCACCCTGTCTTCAAGCAGGCTCGAGCTGCGCACGATTATGGGGTTGGTACCCAGTTCGTCAAGGGCAACCATCAGCCCCTTTTTTATTTCGGAGGGGAACTGCGCGTTTTTAAAAAGCTGGATTATGTTGGGATATTCAATCCTTATCTGCTCCGGGTCCTTGTATTTCTGACCGTTAAGTTCCTCAAGGTCATTGTACCGCAAAAACTCGGTCAGCGAATCAGCGGTTATGTACCAGGTAAGGGGGGTGCGGACATTTTTCAGCAGATCGTTATTCCGGGCGGCTTTGCTCAGGATGTGCTTTGCCATGAAGAGCCCGGCGCTCTTGCCGCCAAGTTTTCCATTGCTCCCGGCGTGGTGGATGATCTTCGTAGTGAGGTCGAAAAAATCATTCACCTCCAGGTGGGGCTTTGCTATGTTTATAAAATCGGTACTGTCTGAAAAGAACCTTCGTATGAGGGATATCCTGAGCCACTTCTCGGTAGAGGGCGCCAGGGACATGTCGCTATCGATCATGGCCCTGTAACGCTGTATGGCGTCGATTATGTCGTTGAGTCTTGCGTTTCCTGAATCGATTGTTTTTACCAGGAACGCGGTCCTGTTTTCGTTTATCCATCTCTGAATGCAAGACATGATTTCGTTGCTGCTCATATTTTTTGAGGCCGTAAGGAATACCTGGTCGCTCACCTCGAGCACCAGGTCCCTGGGCTGCCTGGCGCTGGGGCTGTTGGTCTCATACTGGATGTCGCTGTCGTTGCGGTTAAGGTCAGAGTTATACCTGGAGAGGAGCAGCTTGGCGTCCTTTACTCCGTTCCAGAAAAGGTGGTATATCATTTTACGGGCAATATGGTGGTAGAGGTTTTCATCGGTTTTACGCAGCAGGCCTGTTACGACCATCCATTCGCGGTCTGATTTTACAGAGAGTTCCCTGCCGGCGTTTTCAATCTCGCGCAGCAGGCCTTCGAGTTTGCGGTGAAAGGCGGTCTGGCCTATGCGGTCTGCGATTGTAACAATGAGTTTGCGTTCCTTTTCAAGGAAGAAGCCCTTCTCAGAGGGAGGGACCTCCTCGATGTATGATACTTCGATAAAACCGGAAGCCTTATCTTCAACCCGTATTTCAGCGGTGTCAGACCATATAGTCCGGCGGTGATTTTCGTTTTTGTATTCCGTGCCGTCGAATACAATGCGGGCCTGGCAGATTTCAGGGTACTGCCAGCCCGATGGTATTATGTTTATGATTGACCTGAACATGTCAGGGAGTGAACTGTCGCTGCGGGCAAGTATCTCTTCAACCTGGTACAGGCAGTTCAGCTCCTTCGCACGTTCACGGAGCGTGTTGATCAACTGATCGTTTGGAAGATTTGCATCGGTCATTTAATACGCTTTATCCTTCAGATCAATTTTCTGCATACGCTCCCTTCAGCCGGGCAGGACTATCAGATCCATCCCCTTGCCTTAACGGCTTTCGCAACCCTGTCAATGGCAATTATATAGGCAGCGTCGCGCATGTAAAGCTTTTTGCTCCTTGCAAGCTCGCTCACCGCGAGGAAGGCCGATGTCATCTTGGTATCTAGTTTATCGAGGACCTCTTTCTTTTCCCAGAAATAGTTCATGTTGCACTGCACCTGTTCAAAATAGCTACATGTAACTCCGCCCGCGTTGGCAAGGAAGTCAGGTATCATGTATATGTTCCTGCTCTTGATTACCTCGTCGGCCTCGGGTGTTGTAGGCCCGTTTGCCCCTTCTGCGATGAATTTAACCCTTGGATGGATTTTGTTTACATTGTCTTTGTTTATCTGGTTTTCAAGGGCAGAGGGGAGGAGGATGTCAACCTCCTGCTCAAGCCATGCGTCTCCATCGAGCAGTTCGTAACCAAGGTCGCGCGCCCTGTTCTTGTCTATGCCGCCGAACTTGTCGGTAATTGAAAAAATCTCGTCAACATTGATCCCGCTTTTCTTTTTGAAGGTGTAGGACTTTTTGTCAGCCTGGTCCCAGCATGAAACGCAGATTATCTTTCCGCCCAGGTGGTCATAGAGTTTGGCCGCGTATTGCGATACATTGCCGAATCCCTGGAGGCTCGCCGTCGTAGTAGCAGGATCGATTTCATGTTCACGCAGCGCCTCGCGCAGTGTATATATGAGTCCGTAGCCCGTGGCCTCTGTCCTTCCAAGGGAACCCCCCATGCCGACCGGTTTCCCTGTAATAAAGCCGGGGAATCTTCCTCCATGTATTGCTTCGAATTCATCGAGCATCCACAGCATGTGCTGCGAGTTGGTCATAACATCGGGCGCCGGTACATCGAGTACAGGCCCCAGGTTACGGGCTATCTGTCTCACCCAGCCCCTGCATATCTGTTCCTGTTCGCGCGCGCTCAGGTGATGGGGGTCGCATATTACTCCACCCTTGCCGCCGCCCAGGGGTATGTCTACCACGGAGCATTTCCATGTCATCCACATTGAAAGGGCGCGGACTGTGTCAACGGTTTCCAGGGGGTGAAAGCGTATCCCGCCCTTTGCCGGGCCGCGTGCGTCATTGTGCTGTATCCTGAAACCTTTGAATACCTTGACGCTTCCGTCGTCCATGTGAACGGGAATTGTAAACTGGTATTCCCTCATGGGCTGTCTCAGCAGTTCTTTTACACCGTCCTCCAGGTCAAGCATTGCTGCCACGCTGTCAAACTGGTTTTGGGCCACCTGGAAAGGGTTGTAGGACTTTGATTCCATTTGTTTAACTCCAGAATAATAGTTTTTAACAGTGTTAAATCCTTAACACGTCTTTTGGTTTTAATTAAAGATCGATTCCCCGATGCTGCCGAAGGGGGGAAATATAGCATTTTATGCTGTTTATAAGTTCAGGAATTATCACTTTTTTTAATAATTACACCGGCCGGTTATCCCTGCCCGGATTACCGGCTGCAAAAGCAGCGCATTATTTATCTGTTGAACCGGCATAGTGACGATTATATAATGATAATTTTACATATTTGTAATAATTCTATAATAAATCAGTAAAAATTTAACAATTTTGTAATATTTAAGGGCTTGACTGTCAAGTGAGATTAAATGCGATGCCAGTCAAAAAAGGTGAATTTAT
>CAYTSF010000117.1:0-9889 GCA_964440335.1 uncultured Leptospirales bacterium | reverse complement strand
AAATATACTACCGGTTAAATTATTAATGGACCGGATTGGTGATTTGTTGTACAGGAGAATGCAGATGATCAGATATAAAATTATCCCCCTTGCGGTGGCAATTCTTGTTCTTCCGCTTTGTGCCGGCGCCTACGACATGAAAAATGTCATAGCATACCCCGTGCCTTTTAATCCCAAAAAGACAACCCTGAAGATTGCCAATCCATCGGGTTATGATCTCAAGGCCGAAATTTATGATGTAAATGGCGACCTGGTCTGTGAAAAAAGAGGGTCATCGACAACGGTCATCTGGAACGGCAGGAATGCCGACGGTAAATTAGTCAAACCGGGCCTCTACATTATCAGGATTACGGTTGAGGAGAGCAGTACAGGCGATTATGGTAAAAAGATAATAAGGATTCTGGTGGATTACTGATGCGACCCGATGCTATGAGAAAATGCCTTTCATTGATATTTGTATCATCAGCGGTTCTGGCCCTGTCCGGCACCGCAGCTTTTGCTGAAAATGCCGGGGGTCGCGGTGCCTTCGCTCACTCCGGATGGGCCGGAGCACGGTACGTGGCTTCGGGCATGACCGGCGAGATACTGGCTGACGACGTATTTTCAATTTACTGGAACCCTGCTGGGCTTAGCGAGCTTGAAACCAGGAAAAAAATATCAGAGCAGAAGATCAAAGAGGATGCCGACAAGGGCAAGCTTGAAGATATAACAGAAGAGGATATCCTTAATTTTTCCGAGGACGGCTCTGAGGAGATGTTTTTCAGCCTGGGGGCGTCAGCCACAAGGCTTGATGTGGAGCGGGATGCCCTTTTTTCGGGTGTTGCTTTCACTGCTTTTGGAGGTGTCCTGGGTGTGGGCGCCTTTTCCCTTCTGTCGGGCGATATTGAAACACGGGACGAGTCCGGAAACAAGACGGGAACCGCTGATTATTCAGGCTCTGTGGGCTATCTGAGCTATTCGATTTCCGGGGATATATTTAATTTCGGGGTGACCGTCAAAGGGCTCCATGAACAGATTGGCGATTCTGTTTACGCAGGTGCGGGCTCAGATCTTGGCATACAGGTTTCAATACTTCCATTCCTGAAGGCCGGGTTCATGCTGCGCGACCTGGGGAGTTTTCTTGCCCCGTATGACGCGCCTGATTCAGAAGAGAGGTATGATTTCATACTGCCTCAGGTTAAGGGAGGAATACTTTTTATCAGTGATTCGGGCGTGCGTTTCTCCCTGTGCGGCGGAAGAAAGCTTGAGCAGTCCGAATTCGAGTATGGACTTGGTATTGAATACAAACTCAGCGATTACCTCCTTCTCAACGCGGGCATAGATAACGGCTTCTTTTCCGCAGGCATGACCCTGACCATCGGATTCCTTGACATGTCATATGCATTCAGCTTTGACAGGATCGATTACGGTTACAACAATACCGTTTCTATCGGGATGCTTTTCTGATGCAGCATAAACGCACCAGGATCATGGGCATCCTGAACGTGACTCCTGATTCATTTTATGACGGGGGCATGTACAGCGATACAGACAGGGCCGTGGCACATGCCCTGGAGATGGAGCGGGAAGGTGCTGATATAATTGATGTGGGCGGTGAGTCAACCCGTCCCGGTGCAAAGCCCGTTGATGCTGCGGAACAGATCGACCGCGTCTGCCCTGTAATTGAAAGGATATCCGGTGAGAGCAGCATTACCATATCCATTGACACGACAAAATCCGGGGTGGCCGCTGCCGCTGTGAAGGCCGGGGCTTCTATCATAAATGACATCAGCGGCATGACCATTGATCCTGCTATTATAAGGGTAGCCGCTGAAAATGATACCGGACTTGTAATATCCCACATACGCGGCGTCCCTGAAAATATGCAGAAAAACATTTCCTATGACAATATCATTCAAGATATACTTGATTTTTTGAAACATTCCTCAGAGAATGCTATCAGTGCGGGGGTCAGGAGAGAGCGGATAATCATCGATCCCGGAATCGGTTTCGGTAAAAGCATGAAGCAGAATTATATTATCCTGAATAACCTGCACCTCCTCTGTAATGCCGGATTCCCGGTGCTCATAGGGCTTTCGCGCAAGTCCCTTATCGGGGGTCTTTATGAAACAGGCGAGGACAGGCTCCCCGCGACAATAGCCCTGAACGCGGTTGCAGTTGCCAGGGGGGCTGAAATTATCAGGGTGCATGATGTAAAGGCTCACAGGCTTGCCATGGCGGGCATTGATTTTTTAAAATCGGCAGAAGTTGACTGATGGTAGAATTATTTCAGAGTGCAATTCATGGGATTTCATCATTCTGGGACTATTTCCGGAACGTGGTGGATATACTTATTGTTGCCTATCTCTTTTACTGGACATATACGTTCCTTCTCAACACGAGGGCGGTGCAGCTGCTGAAGGGCGTACTGGTGATCTTCGTTGTTGCAATCGCGTCATGGCTCCTGCGGCTTGAGACGCTCGCCTGGCTTATTAAAAACCTCACCGCATCTCTGGTTATAACGGTTGTTATTCTTTTTCAGCCTGAACTAAGGAGGCTCATTACAAGGTTCGGGCAGAAGAACTGGCTCGCTACAGAGTCGACCACGGAATCCTTCCAGCTCGATGAGCTTGTCAACGCGGTCTTTGCAATGGCCGAGGAGAAGGTGGGTTCGCTCATAGTTATTGAACGCAACACGGGGCTTAAAAGCTATGTTGAATCAGGGGTAACGGTCGATTCGGGCATTTCCGAGGAGCTTATACGCACGATATTTTTCCCGCTTACGCCGCTGCATGACGGTGCCCTAATAATCCAGGAGGGGCGCATCTCCGGCGCCGCCTGCTACCTTCCGCTCAGTGACTCCAAACAGCTGCAGAAGCAGCACGGTGCCCGTCACAGGGCAGGCCTTGGTATTGCAGAGGAGACGGACGCCCTCGTAATCGTAACATCAGAGGAGCGGGGCGAGGTGTCGATCATGGTTAACGGCAGGCTCATGCCGAACATTAAGAACAGTGACCTCAAGAATATGATTCTGTTTTTCATGAACCCTAAAACAGCATATGAGGAGAGGTACAGCATATAGATGAACTCCTGGTTTAAAAAAATCCGTCACTTTATAAAAGAGAAAAAGGTAATACCCAAACTCGCCAGCATACTCCTGGCAGTGGGTTTCTGGGCATATATCTCATCAATAGAAACCGGTACCCTCCGTTTCAGGGTACCGGTTACGTACGTTAACCTTGATCAGGGACTGACCGTCTCGAAAATTTCATCTAAAACTGTCATGGTGGAGATACGAGGCGCCAGGGAGGAGCTGAAGAACGCATCGATCAAAAACATGAAGCTTTTTATTGATCTAGCAGGGGCCGAGCCCGGAGTTTATACGACGTACAGGGTGCAGCAGCAGAAAGGGGAGGTGCCTGAGGGTTTTGACATTGAATATGATCCGGTCGAAGTGAAGGTTCTTCTGGATAAAAAAGCCTATAAAAATGTCAGGGTAATACCCAGGTTCAGCGGAAACGTGCCCAGGGGATTTATCATGGGCAGGTTAAAGGCCATGCCTGAGTATGTGAGGGTCGGCGGCGCTGCGGATGTGATTAAGAAAATCACCGCGGTTTATACTGAGAGCATATCCGTAAGCGGGAGGAATGCAACGGTCAAGGACGTTGTAAGGCTTGAGAAAAACAGCGAGGATGATGTTGAGTTCGGTGTATCGAAGGTATCGGTAATCGTGCCGGTTTTTGCCTACTCCGACCTTTATGAAATACAGGTGCCTGTTGTTGTAAAAAATCCTGTGAAGGGCTACAGGTATTCACTTGAAAACGAAATAGTAAAGCTGAGCCTTGTACCGGTAGATGGCAGGATGCTCGATGGCAGGTCCTTTACTGCCTATGTTGATGCGCAGGATATTGATATTGACGAAACTGAGCTTGCCGGGAAAGATGGCGTAACTAAGAGAGCGGTTATTCATGTAAGGGGCGCGGGCGGGGACGATGAAAACAGTATTATCAGCCAGGTGCCCGAAGGCGTGGATGTTCGTATAACTAAAGAATAACGGGATGCTGTCGGCCCGTAAAAACAGCAAAGGTGGCAGGGATGTTCAGAGGACTTCTAAATTTTTTTTTCTACATATTTGTGGCATATATCGTTTTTTCTCTTATAAAGGTGATATTCAACATGGGCAGGAGTGCGGGTGAATTCAACCGCAGGGCCGATGAGATGAAGAATGCCTCCCGCGAAAGTAAAAGCAGATCCAGGGATGATGTTATTGAGCTTAAACGCGACCAGTACAAGGTTGAATAACCGGGTGTAAATGAAAAGATTTTTTATCATATTACTTGCTGTTGCTCTTCCTCTTTCCTGCGGGAAGCTGAAAGGTGAATTCTCCTTCAGGATGCCCGGTGACCAGGGATACAAACGAAACCTGGCCAGGTGCGAGTTCAATGCAGCATCAACTGTTGAGTGGATGTACAGTTTTGAATCCGTGTCAAAGAGGGTTTCTATAGGCGTAATAATTTTGAAAAAGGAACTCGGCTGGATTGATATTCTCACAAGCCAGGATTACGTGGATGAAGTTAAGATTACTGTACTGGGTAAACTAAGCGGGCTTGAACCGGGTGACTACAAACTTGTTCTGACCGAGATGACAGCCGCCGGGAGCAGGACAATTGACGAACTCGAGTTTTATATTTATTCCGATGAAGAACCCCTTGATGAACCCTTTGAAGATTGATTCATTCCTTCCGTATCTTTCAGAATTTCTGCCGCCCTGTTTATCCTGTTAATCGTGTCTTTGGTTTTTTCCCCCTGCTGTATAAGCTCTTTAACCGGAGCCGGAAGCTTCTCGCCCCTGTAGTACATGAAACCCGTGAAGAGAACCAGCATGATTACGGCAATTATGATAAGCTTGACCAGTCTCTTGAGGATGAAATAGACCGCCAGTGCGAGCAGAAGGAGTACAATGGCAAGCACAAGCCTGTCCGACGCTATCGTATTGATCAACTGTTCCATAAACTGTAATTCCCCCCGGCCCTTTAAGCCTTAACTGTGGTGACATTTTTTATATAGATGATCGACACAAAAAGATTATTTCTTGCAATGAATTTTATTTTTCGGCATACTGCCTTCAGTGTGTTGTTCCATCGGCCGTCGCGGGGACCGCATCATTCAAACCGGTGAATTGCTGGAGGATTCCATGGAGCTGAAAAAAGTGCTGACACGTGCATCGTTTCTCGATCCGTTCAACGGTTTCAGCGAGGGGGGGCGCGAGTGCGAGATAAGGACCGACCCTCTTACCGGTCGCAATTCAAGGATACTGTTCTTTCCATTAAGGGAGCTCCCTGAGCCGGACTATGAGTCAATGCTCAGAAAGGACACCGGATTCTGCCCCTTCTGTCCTGAAAATATTGATAAGATAACGCCGAAGTTTAATCCTTCACTCTTTACGAGGGAGAGGTTCAGGATGGGGGAATCGGTCTGTTTCCCCAATGCCTTTCCATACGACGAGAACGGGGCAGTAACCGTAATGACCACGGAACACTTTGTGAAGATCGACGGCTTTACCCACAGTATCATTACCAATGCATTTACATGCTGCGTTGAGTTTCTCCGTGAGGTCGCCGCAAACCAGCCTGCAGCAAAGTACCAGTCAATCAACTGGAACTATCTCCCACTTGCCGGTAGTTCAATAATCCACCCGCACCTTCAGATAACAGCGTCCGCGCAGCCTACGAATTACTGCTCCGATGTGCTGCGCACCGTGAAAAAATCCGGCGGGAACCTGTTTGCGGAGCTGGTTAATGCTGAGCGCGGCAATGGCGAGAGGTTTCTCTCCGGTGGGGAATTTTTCTCCTGGATTGTTGCTTTTGCGCCTGAGGGTGTTTTCGATGTAATGGCAGTGTCCAATGATTACATGGAGCCTTCAGGGCTTTACGGTGCAGCGCTCGTTGAGCTTGTTGATGGTATCATGAAAACAATGGGTTTCATAACATCGGCCCGCATGATAAGCTTCAACCTATCTCTCTTCTTTGTCAGGGGTGAACATGGATTCGTACCGCACATGAGGATGTGCCCCAGGACCAATGTGCCGCCCCTCGATACCTCTGAAATCAATTACATGAAGATGATCCACAACGAACCCATGTCGACCATGAAACCCGAGGTGGTGGCAGCGGAACTTAAAAAAAGCTGGAACAGCGGAGTATAGTCCAGGGCTGTACCGGTTTCATCATACCAGGGGGCTTAAGGCTTCCCGGTTTTTATCGCTAACAACCCCCTCTCTATTGCTTCAAGGCATGCCTCAGTGATTTATACCAGGTAAGACATCGTGTAAAATGAAACAATTAACTGAACATGGCCATTTTTATTGTTATCATGTATATTATGAGTAAGCAGGCGGGAGGGGTTTCGCCTGTATGCAAATATAAATAATTCCAGAGGAGAGCTTTATGACAGAGAGAAAATGGTATATCGAGCAGCTCACAGCGCCTGCACTGATAAATAGGAACGCGCTCATGTTCGGTGAAAAAACATTCCAGCTGTGGCGCGACGAAAACGGCCAGGTCAGGACACTTACACATTCCCAGACCTACAGGAAGATCAGGGAGTTTTCATGCGGGCTTATGAGTATGGGATTTAAAAAAGGGGACAGGGCGGCAATAATATGCAACACATCGCCCCAGTGGATGTGGAGCGATTACTCCATACTCTGCGCGGGAGGTATCACGGTATGTATTTATCCCACGCTTTCAGAAAGGGAGATCGAGTTCATACTTGAAGATTCGGGAACAACCTTTCTGTTCGTGGAGAACGCCGACGTGCTGGCCCGGATAAAAAATGTATGTAAGCCTTCAAACAAAAAAATAAAGGCAGGCACGATCATCGTAATGAAGGAGAATTTTAAGGATAACGATAAAAGGGTCATGGATTTTTCCGCTCTCCGTGAACTGGGTATTGCATATGACGTGAAGGACAGGATGGCATTTGACGCGCGCTGGAGGTCTGTTGAGTTCAGGGACAACATGACCATTGTATATACATCGGGCACAACAGGTAATCCCAAGGGCGCGCTTCACACGCATTTCAGTTTTTCCCACGCCACCAACAGGGACTGTACAGTGGTAAATTACGCAGATGCGGAGAAGGGGGATATGTTTTTATCATTCCTTCCAATGTCGCACACCTATGAGCGGGAGTGCGGCCACGGTGCGGCGATGCAGGCCGCAGTACCGATTGCCTATTCCTCTCCAAAGACCCTTGTGGAGGACCTGAAGATTTTTAAGCCCACAATATTCATGTCAGTGCCAAGGATATACGAGCGCGTGTACATGGCAATGAAGGAGCAGTCCGCAAAGTCCCCTGTGAAGAAAAAGATTTTTGAAGCAGCCATGCGCACCGGTATCAGGGTTATCAATGCCCGCGCGGACAAAGACGGGTTCATCGACATGGCAGAGGGGATAGACCTGACGCAGGGGGTCAATCCGTGGCTCAGGTTCAAGTTCAGGCTCTTCGACAAACTCGTTTTTCACAAGGTGCGTGAGGCCTTTGGCGGGAGGTTCAGGTTCGCGTTCTCTGCTGCCGGAAGCCTTCCTGCGGACCTGTGTAAAACCTTTCTTGCCATGGGCATAAGGGTCTGCGAGGGTTACGGTGCCACGGAGACCTGGAACGAGGTGACGGTAAACAGGCTGAACAGGATCCTCCCCGGATCAATCGGAAAGTGTTCAACCACGGCGTTGGAGTGGCGCGTGGCGGAGGATGGTGAGTTCCTTGTAAAGGGGGACTGTCTCTTCAGCGGGTACTGGAACAATCCGAAAGCGACCAGAGAGGCCTTTACAGATGACGGATTCTATAAAACAGGTGACATCGTTGAAGTTCTGGCAGAGAACTACATCAAGATCGTGGACAGGAAGAAGGGCCTCATGGTGCTCGATACGGGCAAGAACGTTCCGTCGCAGAGAATTGAAAGCCTCTTCACTCTGAGCAGGTTCATTGACCTGGTGGTGCCCATCGGCAGCGAGCGTAAGTATGTGACAGCAATAGTGGTTCCGAACTTTGATTCCTTTGTGCAGTATTTCAACGACAATAACATCCCCTATGATAAATCCGCGCTTGTATACAACACTGAGCTTGCAGCACAGCCTGTGTGCGTCAGGGTGGGAAAAGACTTTGTTGAAAAGGATGAATTTAAAAAGCTGATAGCCCGGGAGGTCGAGAGGGTAAACAGAGATCTGGAATCCTACGAGCAGATCAGGAAGTACCATGTGGTTGACTACAAGTTCACAGAGACTACAGGCGAAATGACTCCCACACTCAAGGTAAAGAGAAAGGTGGTCATGGACAAGTTCGTGAAGGAGATAGACGGACTTTACAAATAGTATCCCTGGCCTGCTGCATCAGCTTGAAGTCTGACCTTTTACATGCAGCAGGCCTGAAAAAAAAGTGTTATCATTGTTTAATCGTGATCATGGGCATATCATGAATTTTATACGAGTCGGGAACTATTTATGAAAAAAAATATCGTACTTGCCTGTTTCATATGGCTGATCCTCGTGGCAGCATCCTTTGTGTGGAACAGCTATAACATCAGTCAGGGGAACAGGCTCCTGGCTCTCCAGGTGGCCAGGACTGATTTTCAGCAGGTTGTACTGTTCCGATCATGGAATGCCGGTCACGGGGGAGTGTACGTTCCGGTGACTGCCGATACTACTCCCAATCCCTACCTGAATTTGCCCCGCAGGGAGATACGGGTAGACAGCAGTTTAATCCTCACAAAAATTAACCCTGCATTCATGACTCGCCAGGTTTCTGAAATTGCCGATAGACGTGACGGCGTGAGATTCCACATAACAAGTCTTATCCCTTTACGTCCTGCGAACAGGCCCTCCCCTGTTGAGGAGGCTGCGCTGAAGGAGTTCGAAACCGGCCTCGCAGAGAAGGGTATGATCATCAGTAATGAAAGCGGGACATTTTACTTTTATATGGCGCCGCTTCGCACGGAGAAATCATGCCTGCAGTGCCATGCGAAACAGGGCTATAAAGAGGGTGATATACGCGGAGGGATCAGCATCACCATGCCGTTCAGACCCCAGTCGCATGTGCTCTGGCTGGGATTCGGGCATCTGCTAATTCTCGCTGCGGGCCTCTGCGGGATTGTTTATGCCGGCAGGAGGCTTGACATTGCCTATTCAATTATTACACGTCAGGCGCTTTTTGATGCGCTGACCGGCATTCCCAACAGGAGGAGTTTTTCGGAACGCATTATGCAGGAGTTTAACAGGAGCAGGAGGGAAAACCATCCCATGGCAGTCATAATGGGAGACATAGATCACTTCAAGCAGTACAACGATACTTACGGTCATAGCATGGGGGATGAATGCCTCAGAAGCGTGGCTCATGCCATAGAAAAGAGCCTTAAAAGGCCGGGTGATTTCTGCGCGCGTTACGGCGGCGAGGAGTTCATCATTATCCTCCCCAACACAACAATTGACGGTGCAGTAGTTATTGCGGAAGAGATCAGGGAAAATGTTTACGGGCTTAATATTCCCCATGTAAAATCTACGGTTCACGGGATGGTCAGCATAAGCCTGGGCGTAGCGGGTGATGAGACAAAAAAAATCACCTCCCATGAAGACCTGCTGAAAATGGCAGATGATGCCCTGTACATTGCCAAGGAGAAGGGGCGTAACAGGGTGGAGGTATATAAAAAGTAGGCCATATTATATCAGGCGGCTGAATGTAACAGAGAGGGTTGTGGCTCATCTGCGAAAAATCCTTTATAAGGCGGGAAAAATACAAACTCATTGATTGAAGATTTTATCAGGGATCGCATGGTACAAAACAGAAAAAGGGCAATATAAATTGCCCTTTCACACTTAGCGGAGGAGGGACTCGAACCCCCCACACCACGGATATG
>CAYTSF010000116.1:5542-9925 GCA_964440335.1 uncultured Leptospirales bacterium | reverse complement strand
GTGCTCTGACCCCTGTATGTGCTCTGACCCCTGAACTGGCTCTGACCCCAATGATCCCAATGATTCCCTCACAAGCTCGTTCCATACACCCCTGCGCGCAATAAACTCCCTCACCCTTGATGCTTTGAATGAACCGGCAAGAGTCGCGGCATTCAGTGGCGGCATCTCCCTGCCTTCGCATGTAACAGGCCTTTTCAGAAAATCTTCCATAGTTGCAGGTACAACATTGCGCGGCAGAAGCCCGCTGCTGAGCCACAAAACGCGGCCCGGACAGCGGGCTTCGATAAACCGGGAGAGCATCTCCCTGTAGCCGGTGAATGACCTGCGCGTGTAACGTCCCGATTCCACGAACCCCCGGCTTGCCCTGAATATGTACTCGGCGTTGAAACTTTCCGGCGTCCGCAGCCTGTTATTGAACATGAGGCCATAGCGCTGCTGGTACGCTGTGCCGCGCGAATAAATTGTGTTTCTGGAAAAGGAGAAGTCGAACCCGGCCATGGCAATCGTTTCGAAGCCGCAGAGCAGCGCCAGGGCTAGAGCATCTCCAGCAACAGAGCCCGTGGATGAATCAATCGACCCGATGAGTCCGGGATACATGTTCTCTATGACCTGCGATACAGGGTGGCTGTTCAGCGATATGTAGCCGCCGTATTTTTTTACTGCCTGCGGTGGTGAATACAGGGAGAATACATGCTCTGTCCCCTTGCCTTCATGGCCCAGCAGGTGTTCGCCTATCCTCTGCTGCGGGTCAATGGATACTGCGAATTCAGGTATGATGCCGTTTTTTTCAAGCAGGGGGATTGCGGAATCAACCGCGATAATGATAAACCTGCCGCGATTCTGCCTCATGGACTCCATGTGCTGCTCAACCGACGGCGCCGAGGATACGACAAGCCCCCTGTATCCCCGGCAGCAGCCTGCCAGGGATGCTACCGGTTTCATAGTGGGGACCTGTTCCAGGTTTAAAAGCACATTTCGCAGGAATGTCCTGCCGAAGGCCCGGACAGTTGCCGCGCCCGCCGCCTTCCTGTCTATCAGCTGTTTTATGGCCTGCTTTACCTGCGTGTAATATTCCGTGAAAAGGTTCATCGATGCAGGGTGTTCCCTTACGTGAATCCCCCTTGAGTTTTCAAGGCTTATGGTGACGGAGAGTGTCTCTTCGATTTCATCAATGTTTTTCCCGGTGATGAAGGTCGTGTTCCCGGCTGCGGCAAGGAACGCGGTGTGTGCGTTGCCCCTGATCTCATCTTCTATGCCTGGAATGATGTCTATGACAATGACCCGGCTGTAGCAGTTTATGAAATCCTTCACCGGCAGAAGGGAATAACCCAGGCCGCAGCCCAGTATTATGAGAATCCCGTATTTTGCCGGATCGGGTGCTGCGGCGCCTGATTCCCTGAGAGGCGCAACCCTGCTGTGAAGGGGGAAGTCCCTTCCGTCAACAGAAACGATGAGCGTAGGGCTGCCATCTTTTGCAGGTATTACAGAGTAACTTCCCGGCTTTTTAAATACTCTAAGGTCCATATTAAAGCTTCGGAAGAAGGTGCAATGCTGTGAAAGATTTTTTTACAGCTGCCAGGACGTTTAAATTAAATTGTTCCGGCTCATGCCCTGCACTGATGAGTAAAAACTGCCAAAGCTTTTTGGTATTATATATATGAATTTACAGGGCGTTTTTTTATTGCAGCGGAGCATGGCAGAACATAAGCTGAGTTAAGAGAGGGCGCACAGATGAAAAAATTTTGCAGGGCATTGATTCTGCTTTTAATACCGGTCATTTTTGCATCTGCCGGCTGTAAGAAGAAAGAGAAGCCCATGGTTGACATGAACACTATACAGACCGATGGTTCGCACGATGAAAGGTATATATTCCGCAAAGAGATTGAAAAGGAGAAGTTACGCAATGATAAGAAAAGAAAACCGGAATTCTGACGTCCCCTTTGCCATAAGGCTCGAAAAGGGGCTCCTCAACCTGCCGGGAAAAATCTTCCGGAAACTGGCTGCGAGGAAAAGCCTGCTGCTTGTGCCTGTATTCCTGGCCGGTATTGCAGTGGGCATTGGTTACTATTCCTGCGGCAGGCCGGGCGGCGTTGTTTTCGGCAACGCGGGTGAATCGCCCATCAAGGCCGAGATCGAATCGACAAAAGCCGATGAGCTGCAGCATGTATTCAGCAAAATATTCATGCAGTACAGGGAGAGCGTTGTATTTATCACAACAGAGCAGTTCGTTAAGGTGAGGAACCCTTTTTTTGAAGACCCCATGCTGAGGCAGTTCTACAACAGGTCCAACCGTTCCAAGGTTGAAAAGAGGACAGGACTTGGCACTGGTTTCATAATTTCCGAGGACGGGTACATATGCACCAACCATCATGTTATTGCGGGCGTTGACAAGATCATCGTAACCATAAAGGATAAAAATTACGAGGCAAAGATAATCGGCTCTGACGAAAAGACCGACATCGGCCTGCTTAAAATTGAGACTAAGGAGAAACTGAAACCGGTTTATTTTGGCGATTCTGACAAACTCCAGGTCGGGGACTGGGCCATTGCCATAGGAAATCCCTTTGGCCTGGATAACACATTTACCGTTGGTGTCATAAGCGCAGTGGGGCGCAGGGAGGTGGACCTCCTGGGCGGGTCGCATATACAGACCGATGCATCCATAAATCCCGGCAACTCAGGCGGGCCGCTTATTAACATCTACGGAGAGGTGATCGGCATCAACAGGATGATCTACTCCAAGAGCGGCGGTTACATGGGCATCGGTTTCGCCATACCCATAAACACGGCCAAGACTGTTCTGGAACAGCTGCAGAAATACAAGAAGGTCAAGCGCGGTTACATAGGTGTCAACATCGTGCCCATTTCAGAGGAGGACGCGGCACAGATCGGGCTTGAAAACAACGAAGGTGCATTTGTGGGCGAAGTGCTTCCCGGCAGCCCTGCGTACAATGCGGGCATACAGACCGGCGATGTAATACTCCAGATAAATGATAAAGCTATAGGCAGGCTGCAGGATATTCTGCAGATCATAGAGGAGGCGAAGATAGGCGATACGGTCTCTGTTGTTGTCTGGAGAAACAGGGAGAAGCGCAAGCTGTACCTTACCATAAAGGAGAGGCCGGGCAGTTGAGGTGCAGGATTTTTTAAGGATGGGCATGATAAAAAAGTACTAAGATATTGGGGAATAAATTCCGTTAATGTTAAAGACTGGTAATGCCATGTGCGTTCCGGGACTTTTCCCGGATGGTGAATTGTACAAAACATCCATGTTACAGAAGGTGCGAGTATGAATGAGTATATTCCTGAAAATAACCTGGTGGTAATGCTGCTTCTCATAGTATTTTCACTTGGTTCATATTATTTCTGGTGGCTTGCGAGAACAAGCAGGGTTTTCGGTGATGACCCGGTCATGAATATTCTCATGACAATTTTCACACTTGGAGTGTGGAGTTTTTACCTTAACCTGAAGTATATGCAGAAGTCTGAGATGATGAACGGAAGGGACATGAAGTGGTTTATGGTTTTCTTTCTGCCGATTTCTCCGGTTATCATTCAGCATAATATCAACGAAAGGTTGTTTCCGGGGAGATAACTAACAGGAGTGCGCGATGATTGTCAGGTGTAAAAAATGCGTATCAGCTTTTGCTGTTGATGACGGTAAAGTGGTGGACAGGAAGTTCGCCTTTACCTGTCCAAAATGCGGAACCGAGAATATAATCGACAACAGGTCTGCCGCAGGCACAGCCGCGCCTGTGGTTCATGACATGCATGATGACGCATTTTTTGATGATTCGCATGAATTCGAAGCACCTGCCGCTAAAAAAGCCGTAAAAACCGCTCCTGAAGAAGATCTTTTTTTTGAAGAACCTGCGGTGGAAGAACCCCTGGCAGATGACTTTGCAGGGGATTTCAAGCCTGATGAAGAAACATTTGCAGAAGAGTCGGCACCTGCGGCTGGCAGAAAGAAGCTTAACCTTGACATAGAAGAAGCCCCTGTCGCTGAAAATGATTTTTCAATCGGCGACGATGATATATTTGCGGAGGAGCCTGTCCAGCCCGTTAAAGGGAAATCAGAAGCGATACCTGACGACTTCGATGAGTTCCTGGAAATGGAGGCGGGGTCAGAGCCCTCAAGTAAAACAGCACCCGTTAAAGGAAAATCAGAAGCAATACCTGAAGATTTTGATGAACTTTTTGCAGAGGAGACTGAACCCGCACCTGAAAAAGGGAAAACCGGGTCCGCAGCAGGTGAATTTGACATCCCAGAAATGGATGAATTTGATATTGAAGCACCCACGCCTGAAAAAGGTAAAGCTGAGGCGATGCCCGAAGACTTCGATGAGTTCCTGGAACTGGAAGCGGGGTCAGAGCCCAAAAATA
>CAYTSF010000116.1:0-5442 GCA_964440335.1 uncultured Leptospirales bacterium | reverse complement strand
GTTAAAGGAAAATCAGAAGCAATACCTGAAGATTTTGATGAACTTTTTGCAGAGGAGACTGTACCCGCACCTGAAAAAGGGAAAACCGGGCCCGCAGCTGGTGAATTTGACATCCCCGAAATGGATGATTTTGATATTGAAGAACCCACGCCTGAAAAAGGTAAAGCTGAGGCGATACCCGAAGACTTCGATGAGTTCCTGGAACTGGAAGCGGGGTCAGAGCCCTCAAGTAAAACTGCACCCCGGAAGGCAGGTGAGACAAAACCTGCCATTGATGAACCTGATTTTACCGATATTGATCTCGATGCAGAGCTTGCAGGCATAGACGGTACAGCGCCTGCGGGCAAAGACGAGGAGATAGCATTCAGCGACGAACTTGTCATACCCGATGTCGAGGAGATGGAGGCTGTCCCTGAAGCAAAGACTGAAGATGACCTCTTTGCCGATTTTGATGAGAAGCCGGCAGTTCCGGACAGGGACAAAAAGCTCTCAAAGCAGGAGGATATTGATGCGCTCTTCGCGGGAGTGGCTGAGGAGGGCGCGCCAAAAGCTGATGATGACATTACAGTTGATCTTGATTCGCTGGACATCGAGTTCGAAGAGCCGGTCCCGGCAGAGGCTCATGAACTTGAGCCTGCTCAGGAGGGCCAGGATGACATTGTATTTTTTGATGAAGATGGAAATGCACAAAAGAAACCCGCGCAAAAAGAGGCCGCAGAGGACAGCTTTGACATAGATACCCTTGACATCCTTGAAGAACCTGAAGCTGTTGCACCGGCCAGGGTAGAGAAAAAAAAGGTAGCCGATGAAGATATTACCATCGACATGGATACTCTCGATATAGAAATAGAGGATGCAATACCGGCAGAGCCTGCCGGCGGCCCGGTTAAAAAGTCAGCGAAGGCCGTTGAGGAACCCCTCTTTGATGATTTTGAACCTGAAGCTGTTGAAGCTGCACCATCCGGTAAAAAGGCCGAACCTGAAGATGACCTGAGTCTGGACCTGGATGCTCTCGATATAGACCTTGAAAGCCCGGATTCAGGCGGGGATGCGCTTCCCGCTGAAGACGATATTGAGATCGACATGGACTCCCTCGATTTTGATGTCGATGAGAAAGAATCCTCAGCAGAGCGCCCTGCAAAGGCAGCTAAAGAACCTGCCGCCGATGATGACATCACCCTCGACATGGACATGCTCGACATAGACATCGAAGAACCGGTCAGCGAGTCTGTGAAGTCCCTCCCCGAAAAAAAGGCGCAGGTTGAGACCGATGACAGCATAACACTTGATATTGATTCCCTCGATATAGAGCTTGATGAGCCCGTTTTCGACGAGAAACCGGCCGTGGATGTTCCGCTGCCCGAAGATGACTTTGAAATCGACATGGACTCCCTTGACTTTGATCTTGAAGAACCGGCCCCGGCGCAGAAAGACAAAAAGAAAGTCCGGGATATAATGCGCGAGCAGGGCGATGAGGATGAGGAGGACATCAAACTCAACCTTGATGAACTGGATATCGACATAGAGGAGATAGGCGCGAAGGATACCGAGCTCATACCGAAACAGGTCGCAAAGCCGGGCAAAAGAAAAGCGATAATTGAAGAAGCGCCGGAAGGCGAGGATGAGAGCATCACAATTGACCTTGATTCTCTCGATATAGAGGTGGCAGAAAACGCAGCCGTTGTACAGGACGAAATCAGCGAAGAGGATGAAAAGCTCACCCTTGACGACGCGGGCATGACATTCGACGAACTTGCCGCACCCGAAAAAAAGGCTCCTGAGCCTGAATTTGAAGATGAATATGAAGAGGACATCAAGCTCACCCTTGACGAGGTTGATCCTGAAATGCGCCTTGAGCATATAGGAGAAGTTGCCCCGGCAGATGAGCCCCTGCTCCCGGATACCCTGGATGAATTCCCGGAGATCGAACTCGGGGAATTTGAGGCAGAGCCGGTAATGCCAGCCGCGGCAGTGGAATTCCATGAAGGCCGCGGGAAGCCTGAAATCGAACCTGAACTTTTTGATCTTGAACTGGAGCCCGAACCCGCGGTTACCTCAAGGTACAGCGACGGCATCTGTGAAGATTCAGGCGGAGAGAGCGTTTTCACCTCTAGGGGGAGCACCGGCTTCTCCATAGACTTTTCGCTCAGGTACTCCAGGCTGGGCGCGCTGCTCAGGCTGCTGCAGCTCTACACAATCAGCATGCTTCCGCATTTCGTTGTTATGCTTCTTTATACTACCGTGTCGGGCATTGTCGGTTTCATAAACCAGATAGTTGTCCTTACCACCGGAAGGTGCATCGAGGACTTTGCCCAGCTCACAGAGAACACTCTCCGGTACTGGCTCTACATCCAGACCTGTATTACCGGCATAGTGGAGGACAGGCCGCAGTATGCCGGGCGCGAGAGGATCGACCACCAGATGCAGCTTACAGTGACTTACCCTCTCAAGTATTCAAAAATATTTGCGGCGCTGAGGCTCAGCATGATAGGGATGTTCGTCATTATGCTGCCCCACATAGTCATGCTGCTGTTCATAACGTGCCTTGTGCCCCTGGTCTACATTGCCGGGATAATCTGTGTAATAATTACCGGCAGGTGGCCAAACGTGCTCTTCCAGTTCCTCACAATGTACTTCAGGTACATGGCAAGGATATCGGCGTTCATGTCAGGCGTGACTGACGAGTACCCGCCGTTCAGGTTCGAGTAGGTTTTTTCTGACGGAGTGGACTACGGGCCTGCCTGGATCACCGGGCAAGCCCTGATTGAGCCGCGGCCAGCCTTATGCCCTCAAGGACCGGCTCCCTGCGTTCCGCGTTGTACCTGATGCAGAATTTTTCCCTTGCCAGTATGTATTCCGACCCTGAATAATTAAAAAGCTCATCGCTTCCCGAAGTAAACAGCTCTGCATGAGTCGTGAGCCCGGCATTCAGAAGCATGCCCGTACTTTCCGCGAGCATGTTATGCGTATAGTTCGAAACAATAAAATCCAGCATGAAAGAGAATGATTCCGGGTCGGCGATTGCTACCGAGTAGAGGTACCAGTCGTTTACGTGAAATACCATGGCCTCTTTTTCTTCATGCGTGAGTATTGTGTGCGCAGGGCAGAGGAAGGATGAACAGATTTTATGTGCGAAGAGAGAGCGGTCCCTCCCCTCGGTGCCTGATGATAGCGGGTGAATGTGGCAGCCTGGTTTGCCTTCGGCCAGAAAGCCCTGGTAGGGGCATGTGTGCGTGCGGGAGTCCCTGGTGGCATGTGTGAGTGTGAACCGGTCATGTGTGCTGACGGTCGCGGCCCTTGACGCACCGCCGTCAAGGAATGATGAGAGTGCCTCCCTGCTGCAGTCCAGCAGGTTCAGGAGCCCGCAGCATACACTGCATCCCTTGCCTTTGTCGGGCTGGCAGAGAGGTAACTGCGGGCTGCAATGCATGGTTACATGCTGCTCCTTGTGTAGTTCAGCAGCCCGCCTGCCACAAGAATTTTACGCTGCCGCTCCGTGGCAAGAAGTTCAAGTTCTATGACGCTCCCTCCGGCGTTAATTTTAATGATCCCGCCTTTGCTCACTGACTCGATGAGTCCCTTCACGCTGAACTCCATCCCCTGTGACACCAGGTCGTAGTCCCTCTCCGAGGTGAATACCAGGGGTAGTATGCCGAAGTTCACCAGGTTGCCCGAATGTATCCTTTCAAAGGATTTGGCCATGACTATGCGCACGCCAAGGTACATGGGGCATATGGCAGCGTGCTCCCGGCTCGATCCCTGGCCGTAGCTCTGGCCCCCGCAGATTGCGGTGAATATGTTTTTTTTGCGGTTTTCAAGGGCACGCGATGCGAACTGCGGGTCAACTCCCTCAAAAACATATTTGGAGTATTCCGGGATGTTAGACCTGTACTTGAGGCGCTGTCCCGCGGGCATTATGTGGTCTGTTGTAATTTTGTCGCCTACCTTGAGACCGATGATGCCGCTGATTTCGTCTGCCAGCTTATCGGTGTATGGCGGTTCACCGATGTTCGGGCCCCGGAAGACCGGTGTCTTCGTTTCTGACGGCGGGATTATGAGGCTGTCGTCAATGGTGAATTCCCGCGGCATCTCCACCTGCGGGAATTCCGACGCGGTGTGCTCCATGGGATCAGCAAGCACACCCTTAATGGCAGAGAGCGCCGCCACCTCTGGGCTCACAAGGTATATCTGCCCGTCAGCCGTTCCCGAACGCCCCTCGAAGTTACGGTTGTTTGTCCTGAGCGATATGCCGCCCGTAACCGGCGCCTGTCCTGAACCTATGCAGAACCCGCATGCCGATTCCATGATACGCGCGCCGCTCGAAACTATATCAGCCAGTGCACCGTTGTCTGCCAGCATCTGGAACACCTGCTTTGATCCAGGCGCAACGATGAAGCTCACGTCGGGGCTGGCCTTACGCCCCTTGAGTATGCCGGCAACAATCATCAGGTCCTTGTAGGATGAATTGGTGCAGCTTCCAATGGCGACCTGGTCTATCTTCATGCCTTTGAGTTCGCTGATGGACTTGATGTTGTCCGGCGAGTGTGGGCATGCAATCATGGGCTCAAGGGCGCCCAGGTCAATATCGATGACCCTGTCGTACTCTGCGTCGCTGTCGGGGAGCAGCTCGCGCCATGACCGGCCCCGGCCCTGGGCTTCAAGAAAGCTCCTTGTTACATGGTCGCTGGGGAACACCGATGTGGTGACGCCAAGCTCTGCGCCCATGTTTGTGACGGTCGCGCGTTCAGGCACAGAGAGAGTCTCCACGCCGGGGCCCGTGTATTCAACGACGGTCCCCACGTTCCCCTTTGTGGTGAGGATCTGCAGAACCTTGAGAATAATGTCCTTTGCGCTGACCCATGCCCGGAGCCTGCCTGTGAGCTTCACGTTTATTACCCTGGGGCAGGTGAGGAAGAAGGGGCCGCCGCCCATTGCGACAGCAACGTCAAGCCCGCCCGCCCCTATTGCTATCATGCCGATGCCGCCGCCAGTTGGCGTGTGGCTGTCTGAACCGAGGAGCGTTGCGCCGGGCCTGCCGAAGCGTTCAAGGTGGACCTGGTGGCATATGCCGTTGCCTGCCCTGGAATGGTATATGCCGAAGTTCGAGTTCATGGTCTGAAGGTATTTGTGGTCATCTGCGTTTTCAAATCCCATCTGCAGGGTGTTGTGGTCAACATATGAAACAGAGATTTCCGTTTTAACCCTGGGGATTCCCATTGCCTCAAACTGCAGGTAGGCCATGGTGCCTGTCGCGTCCTGTGTCAGGGTCTGGTCTATGCGTATGCCGATATCTTCACCCGCGGCGAGCCTTCCCTCAACAAGGTGCTCTTCAAGTATTTTGTATGTTACTGAACGTCCCATCGTTCCTCCGCTGCACTGTGTTATTATGTTCCTGTCATGTTATTCCCTCGAATACTTTGGCTGCGGTTAGTGAGCCTGTCG